>JAUNYA010000067.1 GCA_030539565.1 Thermoplasmata archaeon
GCATCCTCGTTCAGGGCCTTCATGTCCGGGGACTTGACCTTGTACTCGCCCCTCATCTGCTTGATCACGAGCTCCGAGTCCATGACGAACTCCGCCTCCTCCGCCCCGAGCTCGATGACCTTCGAGATCGCCGATATCAGGCCGCGGTACTCCGCGTAGTTGTTCGTGTGCGTTCCGAGGAACTCCGCGTGCTCGTGTACGACCTTGCCGTCCTTCACTATCACGATGGCGTAGGCGGACTTGCCGGGGTTCCCGCGGGATCCCCCGTCCGAGTATGCGGATATCAATAAACCAGCTCCCTCGAGACGCCGTTGGCGGAGTCCACGAGGATGACCTTGGCGTGGATGGGCTCGTCGGTGAGCTCGTAGGCCATGATGATGACCCTGTCGCCCTCGCTGCAGAGGTGGGCGGCCGCCCCGTTGACGGCGACGATCCCGCTCCCCCTCCTCCCGGGCAGGGTGTATGTGTCGAAGCGGTTCCCGTTGTTCACGTTGGCCACGGTGACCTTCTCGCCGACCCAGATCCCGGCGAGGTCCAGCAGGTCCTCGTCGATGGTGATGCTCCCCTCGTAGTCGAGACGGGTCTCCGTGACGGTGGCCCTGTGGATCTTGGAGCGGAGCATCCAACGCATGGATGGCGGTTAGCGTACCCCGATTAATAATCTATCGCAGGCGACGGACGTTCCTGTCACTCGTTGCGGCACGCCCCGAACAGGCGGACGGTGTTCGATCCGCGCTCGTCCACCTCGAACCTGGCGTCCACGCTGAACACGGTGCGCATGTTCTCGGGCGTGAGCACCTCCTCCGGGGTGCCCTCCGCGAAGATCGTCCTGTCGTGGAGCATGATGATCCTGTCGCAGTACCTGGCCACCATCGGCAGGTCGTGCGACACGACGATGACGGTCAGGCCCTTGCGGGACGCCAGGTCCTTCACCAGGTCGAGAACCTCGAACTGCATGCTGATGTCCAGGTGCAGCGTGGGCTCGTCCATCAGGAGGATCTCCGGGGACTGGGCTATCGCCCTGGCGATGATCACCCTCTGCCTCTCGCCGCCGCTCATGGTGTTGATCAGGCGGTCGGACATCCCTGAGATGCCGGTGAGCTCCATGGCCTCGTCCACGATCCTCTCGTCCTCGGACGAGTTGCCGCGGAAGGCCTCCTGGAAGGGCATCCTGCCCATCTCCACCATCTCGCGGACGGTGAACGCGAAGCGTATCTCGTTGGACTGTGGCACGGCGGCTATGATCCTGGCGATGTCCCTCTTCTGCATCTCCTCCAGGTCGGTGCCCTCGAGCATGATGCAGCCCCTGTGCGGGGACAGGTTCCTGTTGAGGTTCCTGAGCATGGTGGTCTTGCCGCAGCCGTTCGGCCCGAGTATCCCCAATATCTCGCCGGGGCGCAGGCTGAACGACACCGAGTCGAGAACCTTCTTGTCGGCGTAGTCGTAGCCGAGACCTTTCACTTCGAGCGGGGACGTCACCATCCCACCTCCCTCTTCCTCCTGCACAGGAGGTAGATGAAGAACGGGGCCCCGACCATGGCGGTGACCACACCTATCGGCAGCACGCCGTAGAGCGGCGAGACCACGTGGGCGGCCCAGTCGCTCATCAGGAGGAACGCGCCCCCTCCGAGCACGCTCATCGGCATGATGAGGCGGTTGTCCGGGCCCAGGACCATCCTGAGGATGTGCGGGATGACGAGGCCGATGAACCCGATGGTCCCCACGAACGCGACGCATGCCGCCACGACGAGCGAGGAGACCACCAGGAGCCAGATGCGGACCCTCCTCACGTCCACGCCGAGGTCCATGGCGTGGGCGTCTCCCAGCATCATGGCGTTCAGGTTCCTGGACTGGGTGAGCATTATCAGGATCCCGGCGACGATGATCGGCACGATGATGGCGAGCTCGTCGGTACCGACCTCGCCGAGGCTCCCCATGCTCCAGAACACGATGCTCCCCATCTTCTCGCTGGGCGCGATGTACGTGAGCAGCGAGACGACCGCCGAGAACAGCGATGAGATGGCGACTCCGGCGAGAACCAGCGTCTCGGTCCTCACCATGGTCCCTCCCGCGCGGGACACCGCGTACACGAGGAACGTGGTCAGAAGGCACATGCCGAACGCCAGGACGGGCTGGATGAAGGAGAGCGCGAGGGTCGACGGGAGCATGATGGCTATCGCCGCCCCCAGCGACGCTCCGGATGAAAGGCCCAGAATGTAAGGTGTGGCGAGGGGGTTGCGGAACACCGCCTGCATGACGCTTCCGGTGACCGCCAGACCCGCGCCGATGAACAGCGCCGCGACGATGCGCGGCAGGTTCTGGTGGTTCACTATGAGGTCGTTGGCCCACGTCCCGTGGCCGGTCAGGGCGGCCCAGACCTCTCCGAGGGAGAGCGTTCTGGTTCCCGCCCAGGCCAGGTCCGTGAGCGTGAATACGATTAGAAGGGCGACCAGGACGGCGGCCGTCAGCACTACCTTGGTGCGGCGGCTCATGGCCGTCCCGATCTTCGCTTTCATCCGTGGGTCCTCTTGAAGGCCACGTATGCCGCCGCTATAATCAATATGACGATTACCGCGGCGGCTCCCCACAGGACGGCGTTGCTCCCGTCGCCGGATCCGCCGTTGTTGTCTTCGTCCTCTATGCCGAAAAGCTCGGGGTAGAGGGACTGGGCCATAGACAGGAGGCCGTCGGCGGACTCGGGGCAGTAGTTGTTCCACAGGGCGCCCATGAGGACGACCTTGTAGTCGGTGCTCCCGCCGAGGACCTCGTCGTAGAAGTCCTGGACGGTCTTGCCCGCGGTCTCCCAGGCGTTGGACAGGAAGATCACGGTGCCGGGGTTCTCGCCGAGGAGCTGGATGATCGTGTTCGTGTCCCCGTACCTCATGGAGCTGTTGGAGGCGTCGTATCCGATGTTCTCGGCGTTGCAGACCTCCAGCATGTTGGCGGCGATTCCGGTGTTGATGATCTGGAGGCCGGAGGACGAGCTGTACCAGAGGGCGATGGCCCTGGTCTTCTCGGTCGCACCGGACACGGTGGTCTGGACCTGGCTGATGATGGACTGCATCTCCGTGACGGACGTGCTCTCCTCGCCGGTGGCGATGAGGGTGACGTCCCTGACGAAGGAGACGATTCCGCTGTAGTCGCCCCCGCTGCTGGTGTTCCAGGACAGGACCCTGGTGAAATCGAGGTCCTCGAGCCTCTCCTTGAGGGTGGCGTTGGCGGAGTAGCTGGTGAGTATGATCGGATCGTCCAGGTGGAGGCTCCCCGCCTCGACGAGGTTCAGGAGCTCCGTGACGATGGCGTCGTGGTTCGTGGTGCCGTAGAAGCTCCCGAGATCGACGGCGTTGAGGTTGGCGAGCTGCTCGTAGCCCGTGTAGCTGTACGTGGAGTACTTGTCGACGGCCACGATCTTGTCCACCGCGCCGGCATCGGCGACGGTCAGGACGGCTCCGGCCCCCTGGACGACCAGGTGGTCGGCGGCCCCGTCGAAGTGGTAGGTGGTCCCGGTGTCGTCCGTGATGTCGAACCCTGTGGTCTCGGCATCCAGATCGGCTGCGGCCAGGGGCACGCAGAGAAGGACCGCGGCCACGGCCATCGTTAATATCAGATTCCTCAATAGGTCACCTTCTTTATTACGAAGATTTGATTTCGTATTACTAAGGCTTTGATGAGGAACCGCGTATTTAGAGATATGTAGAGCCGAAGCTCGAGGAAGAGATGCGTGAAGGGATGTGCCGGAAGCAACGCTCAAAAAAAAGGATGAGCGCCCTGGTCGGAATTCGAATCCGAGTCGAAGCCTCGACAGGGCTTCATGATAGGCCGCTACACTACCAGGGCAGTAAGCCATGGTATTATGGAGATGTATATAATGGTTGTTGAAGGCTTGCGGTTTTCCATGTCTGGCCAAAGCCAAATACGGGCAGGGCATACGCATTCAGCATGCCTCTAGGAGACCCCGAGGGAGGGCTGTTCGAGTACACGACGGAGGGACTTCCGGAATCCGTGTTCGCCGTCACCGTCCCGGTATCGGACATCGGCCGTGCAACCGAGTTTTACAGTGACGTCCTGGGCTTCTCGATCCTGGGGGAGGACGGCCCCCGCGCGTACATCCAGCGCGGGAACTGCCGCATCATTCTGGAGAAATCGGAGAAGGCAGGAGTCGACACGGGCATCTACCTAGAGGTGGACTCGCCGTACAACTCCCGCCGCAGGCTCATCGACGAGGGGGTGAGGTTCGCCTCGGATCCCGCGCGCGGGCCCTTCGGCACCTTCGTATCGATCCTCGATCCGGACGGGAACAGGATATCCCTGATAGAGGGCGGTGCGGGCTTCAGACTCCGAACCAGCCCCTGATGGACCTTGTGTGGAGCCACCAGACGAACCAGGCGCTGATCAGGATGAGGACGATCCCGCCGACGAGGGTGACGGTCATCATCCCGATGCCGGCGATGGCCTCGACGCACACGGTTCCGAGGACGATCTTCCACAGGTTGGGCCTTCCGATCAGGCAGCAGATACCGCCGATTATTATCGCGGCGCCCGCCACTATGTCGAGGGCGGCGACGATGGACGAGACGTCGGAGCTGTCCATGTAACCAAGGCCGGCGGCCAGGGTGATGACCCCTCCGACGATGAGCAGGACGGCCATCAGAATAGACGAGAACGGGCGGTCGCTTTCAGGCATGTCCGACCGATGGCTGAATGTGTAGAAAAAGGGTGGGGCCGGAGCCCCGTGTTTCACCGAATCACTCGTGGCCGAGGAAGTACTCCTTCACGTTGGGCCTGAACAGATAGTAGATGATGATCAGGTCGATGATCACCGCGATGATGTTGGTGTACATTCCGGTGGCGGTGTAGTAGAGGTTGCTGACTAGCCCGATCGCCATGACGACGATGCCGAGGTACCAGATGAAGCTCCAGCCCTGGAAGAAGCCGGCGGCGACGATGAGGTACAGAATCCCGAAGACCATCAAGACGATCCCGATGGCCCCGGCGTTGTTGGCGATGTCAGGGTCCAGACCCTGGTCGATGAGGGTGGACACGTCAGTTCCGTGCAGGGCGGCTCCGCCGATGATGAGGAACAGCCCGAGTAGGACGATGACCGCTCCCAGGATGGTAATCAGCAGGGGGCGTTGGTGCGATTTTTCCGACATTTCTCAAGAACACTGCGCCCGACCGATATGAAATGTTCGACACCCGGATGCAAAAAAGGCCCGGGCATCGTAGGGAACGGGTGTGGAGAAAGGTAAGGCGGGGCCGCAGCCCCGTTTGGTATTCAGGCGTGTCCGAGGAAGTACTCCTTCACGTTGGGCCTGAAGATGTAGTACAGGAGCACCAGGTCGATGAGGACGATGATGATGTTGAAGTACTCGCCGATTACGACGAAGTATAGGTTGGCGACGGCACCGATCGCCATGACGACGATGCCAAGGTACCACATGACGCTCCAGCCCTTGAAGAAGCCGGCCGCGGCGATGACGTAGACGATTCCGGCGATCATCATGGCGATCCCGAGGGTGCCGGCGATGTCGGCCATGTCCGGGTCGAGCCCCTGGTCGATGAGAGTGGCGGCGTCAGTAGCGTACAGGGTGTACCCGCTGATGATGGCGAGGATCCCGATGATCACGTAGAGGGCCCCCAGTATTGTGATTAGAAGGGGGCGCTGATATGATTCTTCCGACATATCTCAGGAACACCCCGCTCCATCGATATGAAGGATTCGGTCGCCGGCTGGAGAATACGCTCCTACGACCTTCGAAACTGATGCGGGAACGGGGGAAGAGGGGCCAGGGCCCCGTTTGGATCTCACTCGTGTCCGAGGAAGAACAGCTTGACGTTGGGCCTGAACAGGTAGAACAGGATGACGACGTCGACGATCAGCCCGATGATGGAGACACCTCCCGTGAGGATGAGCGTCCCGATGGCCAGGAGGAGGCTGATAATCGTGAAGATGACGCCGAGGTACCACATGACGCTCCAGCCCCTGAGGAACCCTATGGCGATCACGATGACGATCACGCCGAGAACGGCGAAACCCATCCAGAAGCCGATAAACAGGTCCGCGAGGTCGCTGTCGATGCCAGCGTCGACGAGGTTGTCGACGGTCAGGTAGTTGAGCCCGATCCCCATGATCAGGATGCCGATGCCGATCAGGATGTAGATGATGGCTATCAGCGTCACCAGCAGGGGGCGGGCATGCGGGTTGTCCGACATGCCATCCGTATGAGCGGTTGCGATAATAAAGGTGAGGGGGACGCTTCGCCCCCCTCCGAAGTTTGCGCTCAGTCTCCGACGTTGGCCTTGGAGATGGCGTCGTCGAGCTCCCTCTGGAGCTCGAGGGGCAGCCCGTTGATGCTGCCGGAGAGGAATCCCCTGACGATCATGCTGACCGCCTCGTCCTCGGTGAGGCCGCGGGACATGAGGTACTCGATCTGGTCCTGGGCGATCTTCCCGACCGCCGCCTCGTGGGTCATCTCCACGTCCGCGACCTGGGCCTCCAGCTCGGGGACCGCGCTGGTGGAGCCGCCGTCCTTCATGATGATGCTCC
>JAUNYA010000068.1 GCA_030539565.1 Thermoplasmata archaeon
TCGCCAGGTTGGCCCTGAGCAGGTCCCTGGGGCGGCCCACGTCCATCCAGATGCCATCGATCTCGTATCCCTGGATCCTGCGGCCCTCGGACATGAGTTTGGGCACCAGGTCCTTGGAGAAGTCGTAGAAGGTGTTCTCCGGGATCTCGGTCACCACGTCCCTCTGGAGGATGTACACGCCGGCGTTGATGAGGTTAGAGAAGACCTCCTCGGGCTTGGGCTTCTCCTTGAACTCCAGGATCCTGCCCTCGCCGTCGGTGCGGGCGATCCCGAACTCGCAGGGATTCTCCACGGGGGTGAGCGCTATGGTCACCGCGGCACCGGTCTCCTGGTGCCTGGCGATCTCGCCGGTCACGTCGATCGACGCGAAGACGTCGCCGTTGGCGGCCACGAACGTATCGTCCAGGCGGTCCTCCACCAGCTTCATCGCGCCGCCGGTTCCCATGGGCTCGTCCTCGTAGGAGTACTCGATGTGGATGCCCAGGTCGGAGCCGTCGCCGATGGTGCGCCTCATGATCTCGGACTTGTACCCGCAGGCCAGGATGACCTCCTCTATGCCCCCCATCGCGAGGGAGCGCAGCAGGTACCACAGGCAGGGCTTGTCCGCCACGGGCAGGACGATCTTCGGTCTGGTCTCCGTCAGCGGGAGGAGCCTGGTGCCCTTCCCCCCGACCATGACGACGGCCTGTTTCACGCTCATGGATGAATCCTCTGCGGACGGATGACTTTCACTACATTAACGTTCTGGGGGACGCCCAGGGAATGGGCGACGGGACCGCACTTGGTGCGGAGGATGTGGACTATCGGCACGGGGAGGTCCCTCCCGGACGTGGCCTCGTAGTTGGCCATGCCCTTAGCGATTATGAGTCCGCACGATCCGATCTCGGCGGACAGCTCCGGCGGGACGTCGTCCCAGTCGATGCCGATGAAGAACTTGCCCGTGGTGAGCAGCCTGTCCAGGTGCCCGTCGAGCCCGGAGCGCTCGGCGTCCGCGACGGTGACGTCGTTGAGGATCGGCGCGCCGCGCACGACGCCAACCACACGCTTGCCCATGCCGCGGATGACGTCGATGAGCACCGCGTCGAGGACCGACTCGCCGCAGTTGTCGAACATGTACACCACGCCGGGGGAATCCCCGATGAGCTTGCGGAGCTCCTCGGTGTCGTCCAGGCCCAGGCCCTGCTCCACCATGCCGTCGTAGACGGACGGGAACATCGCCGGGTCGTCGATCGCGGTGCCCGTGCCGAAGTCCATGATGTTGCCGACCACGGCGCCCATCACGGCGGCCCTCAGGGGGTCGTCGGAGGCGGACACGATGGCTTCCAGCTGTGCGGCTATGGGGGCGGCGGCCTCGTCCGCGCGGACTTTCAGGTCCAGATAGGGATCGTCGATGCGGATCGCGTCGTATGCGGCGCGGTGGACGCGGGTGGCGACCTTCACGGAATCCATGGACGGGTCCATGCCCGCCGCGAGCTCCCCGGCGGCCGCCTTCACGGCGTCGAACTCCAGGCCGTTGCCGGCGAGGCGGGACTGGAAGAGGACCCTCCTCATGAGGCAGGGGCCACAGTCTGCAGTGAACTTCATCGTATCACGTGACCGGATGTCGGAATGAAAAAAGGTAAAAAGGCGGGACTGGCCCGCGGTTTTACGGTCTCAGACGACCGTGCTGGAGACGCACTCGACGTTCTCGATGCCGGCGATGGAGCGGAGCCCGTTCTCGAGCTTCCCTCCGACCTCCTCGTCGGAGTCGTCGATGAGGAACCCGGCGTAGACCTTCATGAGTCCGAACGCGACGGGCTTGATCTCGGTCTCGAGGATCTGGACACCCTCGGGGACGACGTCCTTCAGCTTGGCGATGACGTCGTCGAGGTTGACCTCGGTGCTCTCGGGCATGAGGTCGTAGGCTGCGGCGATCTGTCCCATGAATCACACCTCACGGACCGATGAAACCGCATTTCTTGCACTCGTAGGAGACACTCTGGTCGCGGCACTGGGCGCACCTTCCGACCTCGTAGTCCCCGCACTTGGGGCACTTGAAGAAGGTGTTGCCGCGGCCAATCAGCCTCTTCCCGCAGGAAGAGCATATTTTGTCGGCTGCCATGCGCACGCGATTATTGTTCTCCTATTTAAATGACGGCGGTTTGCATAGCGCACGCGTTTTTAGGGAGTTCGCGCATGCACGGGACATGGGAAGCAGGATGTTCGGGACGAACGGCGTCCGCGGAGTCGCGAACGAGGACATGTGCTGCGAGCTGGCACTGGGAATGGGGCGCGCGGTCGGCGCAATCCTCGGGAGGAGGATAGCCGTCGCATCGGATCCCAGGACATCGTCCCAGATGCTCAAGGGCGCCCTGTGCGCCGGGCTCATGTCCGTCGGTGTCGACGTCGTGGATCTCGGGATGATCCCGACCCCCGCCCTGCAGCACTACATCAGGGTCCGCGGGGACCTGGACGGCGGCGTCATGATCACCGCGTCCCACAACCCGCCCGAGTTCAACGGCATCAAATGCGTGGCCGGGGACGGCACCGAGTGCACCAAGGAGCAGGAGGACGCCATCGAGGCAGCCTACCGCACCGGCGTGCCGACGGTAGGATGGCACGGCATCGGGACGCTCACAACGGAGGACGGGGCCGCGGACGAGTACATCGAATCGGTCATCGCGGGAGTCGACGCGGATGCGATCCGCTCCGCGAATCTGAAGGTCGTCCTCGACTGCGCCAACGGGTGCGCCTGCGCCACGTCCCCCGCCCTCCTCGAGAGGCTCGGGGTGTCGGCCGTCGTCATCAACGGAGAGCCCGACATGAGGGACCCCGCCCACCTCAGCGAGCCCACGGAGGACAACCTCGGGGAGCTCCTCGAGGAGGTCCGGAATACCGGGGCAGACCTCGGCATCGCCCATGACGGGGACGCCGACAGATGCGTCTTCGTGACGTCCGACGGAAGGTATGTCCCAGGGGATCTGGCACTTGCGATTCTGGGAAGGTATCTCGTGTCCAGGAACGGGGGCGGGAAGGTCGTAATCACAGTTGCCACGTCCATGGTCGTGGAGGATACCGTAGGGGCCGTCGGAGGCGAGACCGTGTACACCGCCGTGGGTTCGCCGATCGTCGCCCGCGAGATGGCCGCCGACGGAGCGGTCTTCGGCGGCGAGGAGAACGGAGGCCTGATCTTCGCGTCCCACCAGTTCTGCCGCGACGGCGCCATGGGCCTCGCGTCGATGCTCGAGTGCGTCGTCCGCGCTGGACCCCTCTCGGAGCAGCTCTCGGAGCTGCCCTCGTACACGACCGTGAAGAAGGCCGTGAAATGCCCCGAGGAGTTCAAGGACAGGATCACCGAGGAGATAGCCTCGAACCACCCCGATGCGAAGGTCGACCGTACGGACGGCCTGAAGCTCCTGTTCGACGACGGATGGGTACTGCTGAGGCCGTCCGGCACCGAGCCGAAGTACAGGATATACTCGGAATCGAGGGATGCAAACGCCGCCGAGAAGCGCTCGTCCGAATTCGTGGACGAGTTCGAAAAGACACTCGGGAAGCTTCGCTGAGATCGGGCGCCCCATCTCTCGGAGAGCTTGGCCTTCATCTGCATGACCGGCCTGACCTCCGCGGGGTCGATGCCGCGGGCGTGGGCCCTGTACATGGAGACGTAGTCGCCGAGGACGATCGCCCTGAACATGTTCTCCAGCGTGGATGATCCGCCGAGCCTCACGACGGTGACCGACGCGCCGGCCGCCTCGAGCTCCGACGCCATGCACTCCAGCCTCGAGGCGGAGTCGCACATCCCGTCGTCGCATCCGATGAGCATTATCAGCCGGTAATCGGGCCTCTCCGTGGACTTCCACGCGTCCAGCGCGCCCTCGAACGCCGGGAGCGAGTCGCTGAACGCCACGAACTTGGAATTCTCGTTGATCTGGGTCTTCCACCTGAACGCCACAGACCTCATGCTCGCGTCGGAGCACACGACCGGGACCTTCCCCTCGATGGCCTCGGCCAGGACCCTGGCCTCGCACCCCTCCGGGAGGACGTTCGCGTCCCTGTACGCCCTCAGGCTGGGCAGGAAGGAGCGGATCTCGTCGGAGAGGTCCGGGCCGCCGGCTGCGCGGATGATGGCCAGGGTGTACCCGATCATGTAGCCTATCGCGTGCCTGGGCTGCATGGACTTGGGGAGAACCATCATCCTGTCGCCGTTGGCCGCCGCCAGGTCCCCCAGCTTCCCGCCGGATGTTACGGCGACGATCTGGCAGCCCTTGGCACGGGCCTGCCTGTACATCTCGAGGGTCTCGGCGGTGTTTCCCGAATAGCTCGAAACGACCGCGAGGGTGCGCGGACCCGCCCAGGACGGTATGTCCGGGATCTTGACCAGGCGTATGGGCTTCGAGGAGCCCGTGAAGCAGCAGTCCGCGGCGAAGTCGCCGCTGACCGCGGAGCCCCCGACGCCGCAGAGTATGATGTTGTCGCATTCGAACGGGCCCACGGACCCGCAGTCGAGGGTCCTCTCGAGGTCGTCGACGAAGCCGAACAGCTGCTGCGAGAGCGGGATGTCGCTCACGACGACATCCTCCCGGCGACCATGTCGGCGAGGATCATCCCCGCCACGTTCCTGGACAGGGATCCCCCGTCCCCAAGGCTCAGCGATGCGACGTCCCTGGAGTTCTCCTCCAGGACCTCCATCATGCACTCTATGATGATCCCCACGAGGCCCCCGGACCTGCCGCTCCTGAGTACAAGCATGCGGAGCTCGGGCGCGTGCGAGTTGGGATCCGACCAGCCGACCAGCTCGTTGTGGTCGAACTCGGGGAGCTCGCCGTAGAACGCCAGGTCGCCGGAGGACTGCCTCACTGCATCCATGACGCGCCTGGAGCACGCGCTCACATCAGATGCGCTGTACGTCGCGACGACGCCTCCGGACAGCCTCTCCGAGACCTTCGCGGCCGCGGAGTCCAGGTCTTCCATGCGTGCGCGCGCCGAATCGGCGGCCCTCGCGAGATGCGGCATGGCGTCGAGGACGCCCATGCCCGAGACCATGGCGCACAGCGTCCCGAGCACCGATGCCACGGCGCCCGAGGATCCGAGCCGGGCAGGGACCAGTGCGAGGTCCTCCCCGCGCGCGAATCCGCGGAGGAGCTCGCCTCCCGACGTCACGTAGTGGATGCGGCACCCGCGTGCGCGGAGCTTGTCGCGCACCGCCAGCATCGCGGGGCAGTCGCCCGTGTACGAGACCACGATCGCATCGGTGCCGGGGCCGACCCATCCGGGGACCCTGCTGTCGCACACCAGCGCGACCGGCCTGCCGCCGACCTCGTCGGCCAGGTTGGACACCGCCTCCGCCGCGGGGCAGCAGAGGTCGGCGCAGAAGATGCAGACGGAATCCGCCTCGCCGCACCCGTGGTACGAGCGCGCGGCGGTCTCCATGATGTCGGGGAATAGCGAAGCGTCGCCGGGGCCGCCGAAGGCGGGCGCCGGAGCCGGCCTGTGAACATCTGGTGTACCTGGCATTTCGCATCCCCTGTTGCTAGGGCATGGCCCATGCGTTATTTATCATTCACCGGATGGGAATCGAATATCCGCGAAGCCGCGGGAGGGGGAATCGTAGAAGTTGAATGGAGGGGGAGGATCCCCCTCGGTTTGATCACTGCAGCACGTGGCTGCAGTCCGGGATGTACCCGTCCTTCATCATCTGGGCGGTTAGCGCCCTGGACCTTGTGATCATGGCCTCGGCCCTGTCGTGGAGCTCCTGCCTGCTCAGCTTGAGCCTGGCGACTCCCTGCTCCTGGGCCTTCATGGCGACGGCGACGGCCTCCCTCGGGAAGACCTCGGCCTCGGCCATGGTCGGGATGATATAGTCCTCGGACAGGCCCTTCTCCTCTGCGCATGCCGCGAGCTCGCGGGCGGCGGCGATGCACATCTCGTCGGTGATGGTCTTGGCCCTCACGTCGAGCACTCCCCTGAAGATGGCGGGGAATCCCATGGAGTTGTTGACCTGGTTGGGGAAGTCGGACCTGCCGGTGGCGAACACCTTGCACCCGTTCTCCTTGGCCTCCCAGGGCCACATCTCGGGGATGGGGTTGGCGGTGGCGAAGATGACGGGGTCGTCCGCCATGAGCTTGACGTACTCGGCGGGGATCGTGCCGGGGCCGGGCTTGGACGCGGCGATGACGATGTCGGCGCCCTCCATGGCCTCCTTGATGCCTCCGGTCTTGCCGGCTCCGTTGGTCTTCTCGCAGATCTCCCACTTCTGGCGGAATCCCGCCTTGACATCCTCCCTCTCGAGGTTCAGGATGCCCTTGGAGTCGCACATGCACATGTTCTTGGGGCTGAAGCCCGTCGCGAGAAGCAGCCTGGCGATGGCGATGGACGCCGCCCCGGCTCCGATGACGGTGATGTTGGCCTCCTCCAGCTTCTTTCCGACCAGCTTCATGGCGTTGATGGCCCCGGCGACCTCGACGGTCGCGGTTCCCTGCTGGTCATCGTGCCAGACGGGGATCTTGCAGTCCCTCCTGAGCTCGTCGAGGATGTCGAAGC
>JAUNYA010000069.1 GCA_030539565.1 Thermoplasmata archaeon
TCGCCACGGAGGTGATCCTGCGCTTGATCTCGTTCGTCACGTGGGGGATGATCTGGACGGTCTTCCCGAGGTAGTCGCCGTGCCTCTCGTTGTCGATGACCGAGCGGTAGACCTTGCCGGTGGTGATGTTGTGGTCCCTGGTCAGGTGCAGGTCCATGAACCTCTCGTAGTTGCCCAGATCGAGATCGACCTCGCCGCCGTCGTCCAGGACGTACACCTCCCCGTGCTCGAACGGGTTCATGGTGCCGGCGTCGATGTTCAGGTACGGGTCGATCTTGATGGCGGAAACCTTGAGGCCGCGCGACTCCAGCAGGCGCCCGATGGACGACGCGGTGATCCCCTTGCCAAGACCCGAGATAACTCCTCCGCTGACGAAAATCAACTTCATATCGAATCAACGGGAAGAGTCCTACGCGCGCATCTCTAATAAAGTTGATGATTGGGCAAATGTACATTTTTGTCTGGCCTGTCAGGAAGACGTCCCCGCCAGATATTTCCTTTGGAAGCCAGTGATGCTATCAGAATGGATGATTATATAACAATGAATGACGTCCACCTGTATATGGCATCGATGAAGGTCGGAGTGGAGAATGCGGGTGCACTCCCAGAGGCGGAGATCAGGCTCGATGGACTGACCTTCATCGCAGGGGTCAACGGGACAGGGAAGAGTACTGTGCTGAAGCATGTGTATGCGATG
Organism: Thermoplasmata archaeon; assembly: GCA_030539565.1. Lineage (GTDB taxonomy): Archaea > Thermoplasmatota > Thermoplasmata > Methanomassiliicoccales > Methanomethylophilaceae > Methanoprimaticola. The sequence goes on from JAUNYA010000069.1 coordinate 698, forward strand.
ATGCGCGTACTCGCGGATTCCGGCGCATATGGCAAACTACTCGAGATGAAACGCGATGGAAGGTTGCATCAGGATGAGGCGGGGTTAGTTCTGGATGGAGGCTTGGACGCCAGATTCTCCGTTCGGTCCGTCGCGGAGGAGCTACGGTGCGAGTTCAGGTTCCCTGTCCAACTGCGCGAGGATCAGGTCAGAGGGAGGATCGATATCAGATCGGGAGAGGGGGCAGGCGTCCCGTTCATACCGCAGGTCGTGTATTACGACAGTACGTCTGTTCTCGATATGGGAAACGACACGCCCCGTTGTGGTGGTCCCGATCACAGGCAAAACCTCATGAGGCTCCTCCTCGAGGGTAGAGTTCGCTCCGCCACAGGTGAGGACGCAGAGAAAGCCACATCGGGCCGCCTCTATGAGCTGGTGTGCAGGGTCGTCCCCGGTGAGTTCGCGGTGTCCGAATCCGGAGCATACTTGGAATACATCGGACCAGAGGGCACGTTCAGCACCGAAGATATGGCAGACGGCATGAAGCTGTTCTCGGTGTTGAAGATTCTGATGGACGGGGAAAAGCTCCCGATTGGCTCCGTCCTGCTTCTGGATGATCCCGATGTGCATATGCACCCTGAGTGGCAGAACATCCTGGCGGAGGTTATCGTCCTCCTTGTGAAGCAGGCAGGGGTGAGAGTCGTCATGACCACGCACAGCCAGCAGCTCGCACTCGGCGTCCAGGCGATGTCTGAGAGATACGGCCAGCATGTCGATTATTATCATTTCCTCAGGGGCGAAGACGGGTCTACGGAATGCGAGGACGTGACGCAAAACATAGGCAGGATTTACGAAGAGATGGCGGCCCCATACTCCGCAATCGCAAATGTCCTCTGGAGCGACATCCCTGAATGACCCCGCTGCCGCAGGCCTTCGACCACGCGGTCCACCTCCTTATGCATGTGACGCGTTTCCCCCATTCCATGTCTGACATGGAACAATTAACTATTAGTGTGCCATTAGGTGGCAAGGGTCAGTGAGAGCTATGGCAGGCAAGGATATTTCTGAGATGAGTTTCGACGAGTTCTTCCTTGGTAAGAAGGAGAACCGCAGGAGGAAGGAGGCATCCAAGCCGGCCCAGGAGGCCGCACCCGCGGAGGAAAAGGAGCCCGCCGCGCCCGCCGTGGACGGGTCGGGTTTCTCCCGCGGAAGGCCAAAGCTCAACGTCCGCGGACAGCAGATCCTCCTATACATCCCCAAGTACGAGGGAGGGAAGGGCGCGAAGTACGAGGTCTCGGTGGAGCAGGACGGCAAAAGCGCGCAGCTCGGCCGCCTCAAATCCTCACCCCTCGATTCCGACGTCTCCTCGCTGCCCACGGAGTTCGACCTCCTAGAGGCGGGCATCTCCCCGCTCGGCGCCTTCACCGTATCAATCGACGGGAAGGCCGTCTACGAGGTGTTTGCACACTCCCACATGATGTTCAGCGCCGACGGAATGCCCATCAGCAGGGCGGAGGACACCACCATCCTCCTGTACCCCGCTGGCAAGCACCTCTGGCTCAGCGACGCCAAGGTGTCCGCGACCTCCGAGATCGGAGACCTCCTCGTGGCAACCGTCGAGGTCGCCCGCGGAGGCTACGTCCGCGTCCGCGACAGGCCCCAGCCCGGGGCGGTCGAGGAGAAGGAGGAGAAGCCCAAGGCCGCCGTCAAGAAGGCCAAGGTCAAGCCGACCGGCTCGATCGCGCTGCCCGCCGCCGAGTCCGTGGCGTCCGCCGTGGCCGGCAAGGAGCTCCTCCCGCTGTACTCGTCGGTTCCCGACGTGACCGTCGAGGCCAAGGGCCTGGAGCCCTCCGAGTTCACCGTCACCGTCAAGACCGGCGGCGAGAGCCAGACCGTCCCGCTCGAGGAGTTCAAGGGTCTCGTAGAGGCCCTGGGGGACACCACCGTCACCCTCGAGGCAGCCGGCAAGAAGGTCGCCTCCGCGAGGCTCTTCGTCCTGCCCGGATTCTCGTGCACGTACTCCGCCAAGGGCGACATCCCCGAGGAGGAGATCGTCAGGTTCACCGTCGGATCCGAGGAGTACTCGAAGAACGTCTACGAGGACCCCATGGAGGGCCCGTACCAGTTCGAGGGCGGCAAGGTCACCCTGAGCTGGAACATCCCCGCGGTCACCGTCGACCTCGGCTCCGGCCCCGTCCCCCTCGGCGAGTCCGACGTCCAGGTGGACGACCTGCCCGACACGATCATCATCACCGCCAAAGGCGCGTCCAAGAAGGCAGTGTTCCTCGGCGGGACCGGCAAGAAGGTCAGCATCACCCCCGACTGGGAGGACGAGACCGTCAGGATCGACACCTCCGCGATACGCTCCGCGGTGTTCGACTCGCCCGCCAGGTCGGTCTCCCTATTCATCACGGTCAACTCGTGCCCCGTCAGGAAGTTCCTGACCGTCGAGAACAGCGCCGGTACCGTCGTCTCGTACTCCGCGGGCGAGGTCAAGGCAATCATCTCCGGATCCGGGGAGCACGTCTGTCGCGTCTACAACATCGACAAGACCGTCGAGACCACCGTCCTCTCCAAAGGCGAGAACGTCGTCCGCGCCGGGCCCGGGGCGATCTCCGCCGAGGTCGTCGAGGTCCGCGACGGCAAGGAGGTCGCGGTCGAGCCCGTGACGATCAGGGAGATCCCGTTCCTCCTGAGGGACGTCATGGGGGACGTATGGTTCTACGTCAGCAAGGACAAGCGCATCCCCCTGCCCGACGGCCTGCTCGCCTCGAAGAGCGACGCCGAGGTCAGGAAGTGGCACTCCCAGATCGTCAGGATGAACCCAGAGCTGAAGACCGTCAGCCCCGAGAAGACCGTGAAGGCCTTCAGGGACTTCGAGGCCTGAGTTGGATGGATGAGCGGACAGTTTTGGCCAGAGGGTTTAAGTTCTGAACGCCAAAATCAACCGTCCATGAACCCAAGGCGCGGGACCCCGTCCCCGGAGATATTCCTCGACAAGGGCAGACCCGCCCTCCGCTTCCCGTACGGGCGCATCCCCCACGGCACCGACGCCGTGGTCAGGGTCCGCCACTCGGCGGGCGTGCGCGAGATGGGCCGCCTGAGGCCGGGCTCCGTCGGATTCTTCTCCGCCGAGCTCACGGGGGTCCCCGTGCTCGACGGGTTCGAGGTCACCGTCGGGGACGAGAAGGTCTTCGAGCTGTACCCGACGGACATGCTCGTCTTCGTGGACGGCAGGGAGGTCGAGGACCCTCGCGGCCGTCCGGCCGTCGTCCTGCGCGAGAGGGGCTCCGGCATCGTCCCCGACGGGACGGAGGCCGGTTCCGTGACGAGGTGGGGCATGATGGAGCTGGTATCCGTCGTCCCGGCCCGCCCTGCGCCCGAGCCTGCCGCCGAGCCGGATCTGGCCGAACCGATCCCGGAGGCCGTCGAGGAGTCCGTCCCCGAGGAGGAGCCAGAGTCCGAATGCGAACCCGAGCCCGAACCAGTCGCGGAGGCGCCCAACGCCGCCAGGATGCTGGGCGGGGAGCCCGGGAGCTTCGTCGGCGGCTCGCCCATGTTCGTGATGCGCGAATACGGGGCCATCCGCAGGTTCGTCGTCACGATACCCAGGTACGTCCCCCTCGACGGGACCCACGCGGAGGTCCGCCTGCTCTGCGACGACAGGATCCTGCCCGCCGGCCTGGACGACGCGTGGTTCCTCTCCGGCGCCGAGCTCGACATCGCCTCGTGCGGGATCCGCCACTGCGACGCGTTCACCCTCGAGGTCGACGGCAGGAGGGTCTACCGCAGCCCCGGCGGGAACATCATGTTCTTCTCCGAGTCCGGGATGCAGCTCACCACGCCCCGCGGGAGGGTCACCGCCGTGCACCCGGCCGGGGTCCAGCTCGGGCTGAGCGGGGGTGCGAAGGTCCGTGTGATCTCCTCGGACACGCAGGGGGAGTGGGTGTTCGAGAGGATGGAGCTCGGAGCCAAGGGCAAGGTATTCATAAAGCCCTCCGTATGAACCCGTCGGTATCGCCCCCCTAGGTACGCGTACGGACGCCTACATAGCGCGCAGACGTCCTAAATGCGCTAACTTCTGTGATATCGTTAAATATGAGATTACGCTAGCCACGTCAGCATTAGAGGCTCGACCCTAGGTCGCGCCCTCGACGTTCCAATCGCTAAAAAACGAATGAACGAGGTGAAAAATTGGGAAACGGTCTGTACACCGCAAGGAAAATGAAGACTGACCGCCAGAAATTCCGCTGGCTGGACAGGGGATACAAGAAGAGGGTTCTCAAGCTGAGGGAGAAGTCCGACCCGCTCGAGGGATCGGCCCAGGCCCGCGGCATCGTGCTCGAGAAGGTCGGAATCGAGGCCAAGCAGCCCAACTCCGCCATCAGGAAGTGCGTCAAGGTCCAGCTCATCAAGAACGGACGCCAGATCACCGCGTTCGCCGTCGGAGACGGTGCGATCAACTTCATCGACGAGCACGACGAGGTCATGGTCGAGGGTATCGGCGGAAGGATGGGAAGGTCCTACGGGGACATTCCCGGGGTCCGTTACAAGGTTATCAAGGTCAACAACGTCTCCCTCGACATGATGGTCAAGGGCAAGACGGACAAGCCCGTGAGATGATTACAATGGCAGACGAACTCGTAGCTCAGAAGGCCCTCATCTTCGGAAAGTACGACACTTCCGACGTGATCGTCCACGATGGCGGCCTCGCAAAGTACATCGACCTTACCCCCACCAACGTGCCCCACTCCGGCGGCAAGCACGCCAACAGGTGGTTCGGCAAGTCCAAGCTCAGCATCGTCGAGAGGCTGATCAACAACATCATGAGGACCGAGAAGTACACCGGCAAGAAGATGAAGGCGTACAAGGCGGTCTCCGAGGCCTTCGACATCGTCGCGGCCAAGACCAAGAAGAACCCCATCCAGGTCCTGGTCGAGTGCCTCGAGAACGCGGCCCCCAGGGAGGAGGTCACCAGGCTCCAGTTCGGAGGAATCTCCGTCCCCAAGGCCGTCGACGTCGCTCCCCAGAGGAGGCTCGACATCGCCCTGCGCAACCTGAGCGTCGGCGTCGTCTCCGCCTCCCAGAAGAACAAGAAGCCCATCTACGAGTGTCTCGCCGACGAGCTCATGCTCGCCGCCAAGGGAGACATCACCTCCTACTCCGTCGCGAAGAAGGAGGAGATGGAGAGGGTCGCCCAGTCGGCCAGATGATTCACGATACCGAAGGTGTGTGGACATGGGACGTAAAGAGGACAACGCGAAGAAAGCAGTCGAGCTGATGAAGGACCAGCAGTACATCAGGAACCTGGGTACAGCTGCCCACATCGACCACGGCAAGACCACCTTCTCGGACAACCTGATCGCCGGCGCCGGAATGATGTCTTCGGACCTGGCGGGCGAGCAGCGCGTCCTGGACTATGACGAGCAGGAGGCCGCGAGGGGTATCACCATCAACGCCGCATCGGCTTCGATGGTCCACAACTACAAGGACCCCAAGACCGGGAAGACCCAGGAGTATCTGATCAACCTGATCGACACCCCCGGGCACGTCGACTTCGGCGGAGACGTCACCAGGGCCATGAGGGCCCTGGACGGCGTGTACATCCTGGTCTGCGCGGTCGAGGGAATCATGCCCCAGACCGAGACCGTCATCAGGCAGGCCCTCAAGGAGAGGGTCAAGCCCATGCTGTTCATCAACAAGGTGGACAGGATGATCGTCGAGC
>JAUNYA010000070.1 GCA_030539565.1 Thermoplasmata archaeon
CGCCGGAGCAGGCGATCGCCAAGATCCGCCTCGTGAAGGAGAAGGTCCCCAACCTGAGCGTCATCGGCATCGCCGGGCCCGGCGACCCCCTGGCGAACGAGGAGACATTCCAGACGCTGGAGCTCGTGGCGGGGGAGTTCCCCGACCTGACGCTCTGCGTCTCCACCAACGGCCTGGCCCTTCCGGACTGCGCCGACCGCCTCCACTCCCTGGGAGTGAGGTTCCTCACTGTGACGATGAACGCCCCCGACCCCGAGATCGGAGCGAAGATCTACGACTCCGTGGTCTTCGGCGGGAAGAGGCTCACCGGCGAGGAGGGCGCGATGACGCTCCTCTACCGCCAGATCGAGGGCATCAAGAGGTGCGTCTCCCTGGGCATGGCCGTCAAGGTCAACATCGTCATGATCCCCGGGATCAACGACTCGGAGATCCCCAGGCTCGTCAAGAGGGTCAAGGCCCTCGGCGTCTACATGGTCAACATCCTGCCGCTGATCCCCGTCGAGGGGACCAAGTTCGCGGACCTGCGGGCCCCGACCCCGGCGGAGAGGAAGGAGATGATGGACCTCTGCGAGCTCGACGCGAAGATGATGCGCCACTGCCGCCAGTGCAGGGCGGACGCGATCGGGCTCCTGGGGGAGGACCGCTCCGCCGAGTTCGTGAACCTCGCCGGCTGCGGCGGGGGATGCGGCGGTCGTGAACCCGTCCGCATGGACACCGACGAGACGCTGGTTGCAGTCGCAACGAACGACGGGAAGACCGTCGGGGGCTTCGGCAGCGCCTCCTCCTTCAGAATATACGCCACAGACGGCGGCACCTGCAGGTTCCTCCGCGAGGTCCCCGTGGACCGCTCCGCGCCCGTGTCGGGCGACGGCCACAGGGAGCACATCGACAGGATCATCAAATCGCTCGAGGGCTGCGGCACGGTTATCGTCAAGGAGATCGGCGAGATGCCCTCGAACAGGCTCCGCGGATCCGGCGTCGGCATCGTGAAGGCCAGGGGCGATGTGAACGAGGCCGTCAGGAGCTCGTACCGCTCCGGTCAGCGGGGTAGCCGCCCGGAAGAGCAATCATCTTGAGCCTCTCGCGGAGGTCGTCCCTGGTCCCGGGCATCCCCTCGTCGAACCAGACCGTCATCCATCCGACGATCCCCGAGGTGTGGAACAGCGCGAAGGAGGCATCCTCCGACGTCATGTCCAGCTGCGACACCAGGCTCTTGCCGGCGTCGAGCATCCTCGGCGTAAGCCCGCGCCTGTGGAGGACGACCAGCTCATCCCTGGCGTCCCAAGAGACATCCGCCACTCTCTCGGCCATGTACTCCAGGCCCTCGTCGAAGGTCGCGAACTCGGGGCGGGGCCCCTCGAGGATGTCCGAGAGGTACCTGCTGTACCCGTAGATCACGAGATCGTCGATCGAGTCGAAGCATCTGTAGAACGTAGACCTGCTCACCCCAGACATGCCGACGATGTCGACGATGCTCACCGCATCGAACTCCTTGTCCTCCAGGAGGAGTACCAGAGCGCGCGCCATCCTTTCCTTCGCGTCACTGCGGGCCACGCAATGAGTGACATCCGGAGGGAGGTTTACAGACATTACATCGTCGAATGTCGAACTAAACTTAAAGGAACGTGTAGTTAAGTGTTGACGCCGGTCGGTTTCCGCCAATCTCTTGTACATAGGCGCATGCGCGGGCGCGCGAACCAACGTGTTTATAATGCGCGCTGTATAGCGGGCGGTAATACGGGTGTACTAACATGGACGCTCAGGAAATGAGAGAGACCTACATCGACTTCTTCAAGGCGCGCGGACACGCGCAGATCAGCTCCGCGCCCCTCGTCCCCGAGAACGACCCCACCGTTCTCTTCACGACCGCGGGCATGCATCCCCTGGTGCCCTACCTCCTCGGCGAGAAGCACCCCGCCGGCAGGAGGCTCACGGACTTCCAGAAGTGCGTGAGGACCGGGGACATCGACGAGGTGGGGGACGCGAGCCACCTCACGTTCTTCGAGATGCTCGGGAACTGGTCGCTGGGCGACTACTTCAAGACCGAGTCCGTCGGGTGGAGCTACGAGCTGCTCACCCAGGTGCTCAAGATCGACAGGGACCACCTGGCGGTCACCTGCTTCGCGGGCGAGGGCGACATCCCCAGGGACGACGAGACCGCAGACCTGTGGAGGAGCCACGGCATGAGGGACGACCAGATCTTCTTCTACGGGAGGGAGGACAACTGGTGGGGCCCCGCCGGACAGACCGGTCCGTGCGGTCCCGACACCGAGATCTTCTACGACGACGGCCGCCCCAAGTGCGGCCCGGACTGCGGCCCGTCCTGCCACTGCGGCAAGTACACCGAGATCTGGAACAACGTCTTCATGCAGTACAACAAGCAGGCCGACGGGTCGTTCGTCCCGCTCGCTCAGAAGAACGTCGACACCGGCATGGGACTCGAGAGGATCCTCCGCGTGCTCAACGGCGTCGAGACCGTGTACGACACCCCTCTCTTCACCGGCATCATCGGCAAGGTGGAGGAGCTCTCCGGCAGGAAGTACGGCGTCGACCCCGAGGACACCAAGGCCTTCAGGGTCGTCTCCGACCACCTGAGGGCCGCGACGTTCATGCTCGGCGACGGCGTCACACCGGCCAAGATGGGCCAGGGGTACATCCTCAGGAGGCTCATCAGGAGGGCCAGCAGGTACCTTTCCAAACTCGGCGTGGACCGCGTGTGCATGCGCGAGGTCTCCGAGGTCGTGGTCTCCGAGTACTCCAAGGCGTACCCGGAGCTGGAGAGGAACAGGGACTTCATCTACACCAACCTCACCAACGAGGAGGAGAAGTTCCAGAAGACCCTGACCAAGGGCCTCAGGAGGTTCAACGAGATGATCGCCGAGTCCGGCGACGCCAAGGTCCTGGACGGAGCCGCCGTGTTCCGCCTCTACGACACATTCGGCTTCCCCATCGAGCTCACCCAGGAGCTGGCCGCCGAGCAGGGCAAGACCGTGGACACGGCGGACTTCGAGAACCGCTTCAAGGCCCACCAGGAGAACTCCAGGATGGGCGCCGACCAGCAGTTCAAGGGCGGGCTCGCCGACCACGCGGTGGAGACCACCAAGCTCCACACCGCGACGCACCTGCTCAACGCCGCCCTCAGGAAGTTCGTGGACCCCAACATCCAGCAGAAGGGCTCCAACATCACGGCGGAGAGGCTCAGATTCGACTTCAACCTGGACAGGAAGGTCACCCCCGAGGAGCTGGCCCAGATCGAGGCGTACGTGAACGACGCGATCAAGGCGGCCATCCCCGTGGTGTGCGAGGAGATGACGTACCAGGAGGCCAAGGAGCGCAACGCGATCGGCGTGTTCACCGACAAGTACGGCGAGATGGTCAAGGTCTACACCATCGGCGACGTCTCCTGCGAGATCTGCGGCGGGCCCCACGTGTCCAACACATCGGAGCTCGAGGGCTTCAAGATCAAGAAGGAGGAGAGCTCCGCTGCCGGCGTCCGCAGGATAAAGGCCGTCGTCGGGAAGTTCGACTGAACTGGTCCGCCGGAGACAACCGATTTATCCGAGGAGATGCTAGGCGGTCACGATGACACCAGTGGAAGATGCTTCCGACTGGCCCGACGATCCGGCGACGACGACCCTCCATCTGAAGGGTTCGCCGGACGTGCTCGACATCCGCGCCGAGGCAGACGACCCCCAGAAGATCCTGGAGGACCTCTGCGCGTTCGCCGAGTCAAAGACCAGCGACGAGCGCGCACTCTACGTGTTCAGGCTGGTATGCGACGAGTTCCTCGTGAACATCGCGTCGTATGCCTACGAGGAGGGCAACGGCCCCGTGTACGCGGCGGTCGACACCAGGTCCGGCGGCCTCAAGGTGATCCTACGCGACAGGGGAGTCGCATTCAACCCCCTGGAGGACGCCGCGGTCCCGGACGTGGACGCCCCTCTCCATGAGCGCGAGATAGGCGGTTGCGGGATCATGCTGTCCAAGGAGTTCGCCAAGAGCCTGGAGTACCTCAGGATCGGCGAGTGGAACGTCACGATAGCAACTATAGTCTGACAAAGGAGGATACCATGGAATTCGACAAAACCGTGAACGGGAAGACCACAACCGTCAAGGCCATCGGCAAGCTCGACTCCGTCGGGGCGCCGGAGTTCACACAGGCCATGGACGGCATCGCGAACGGCATGGACGCCGTCGTCCTCGACTTCGCCGGGGTCTCGTACATCTCCAGCGCGGGCCTCAGGTCCGTCCTCAAGCTGGTCATGGGCGCCGGCAAGAGCACCAAGATCAGCATCGTCAACGCCGACGGCATGACCGCCGAGGTCTTCAAGACCGCCGGCTTCGGCAGCCTCCTCAGCTGAGGTTCAAACCCGATCAACGCGGGGGTCGACCCCCCGCATCATTCTGTCAACGCATCCGTGCGCCGGTCCATGCGACAAACGTAAATAACGAGTTGTCATCTAAGTCCCTCGGAGATATCATGACGACTGCCAGACAGCAGGCATCGGACGCCTCCGGGCGCCGGATCAGGGTAGAGGGCGAGGTCATGGACGCCGAGCGCTCCCTGTACCATCTTGTCGGCGCCGACGTGGTCGGCTGCACCTTCGCGGGGCCGGCCGACGGGGAATCCGTCCTGAAGGAGGCCGCGGACATCCGCGTGTCCGGATGCTCGTTCTCGCTCCGCTACCCCATGTGGCACGTCAGGGGGTTCGAGCTCGATGGCTCGGAGATGGACACGCTCACCCGCGCCGCTCTCTGGTACGCCCGGGACGGGGAGATCCGCGGATGCACGCTCGGGGGCGTGAAAGCCGTGCGCGAATGCTCCGGGATCCGCATCTCCGGATGCCGCATAGCGTCGGACGAGTTCGGATGGAAGTCCGATCGCATCGCCCTGGAGGACTGCGACCTGGAGTCGGAGTACGCGTTCCTCGACAGCCGGGACGTGAGCCTCGACCGCGTGAGGATGAGGGGCAAGTACTCCTTCCAGTACATCGACGGGCTCGAGATATCGGACTGCGAACTGGACACCAAGGACGCGTTCTGGCACAGCAGGAACGTGACCGTCAGGGACAGCGTGGTGAAGGGCGAGTACCTGGGGTGGTTCTCGGAGAACCTGACGCTGGTGAACTGCAGGATATCCGGAACCCAGCCGCTGTGCTACTGCAAGGGGCTGAGGCTCATCGGGTGCACCATGGAGGGCTGCGACCTCTCGTTCGAGTACTCCGATGTGGAGGCGGACATCGTCGGGCACGTGGACTCGGTCAAGAACCCCAGATCCGGCACCGTGACCGCGGACTCCGTCGGAGAGGTTGTCACCGGGGACGCGGTCATGGAATGTTCCGGACGCGTTGTCGTCCGCGGGGTTCTTTAAATAACCTTTATAAAGAATCCCGCCACTCGAAGGTCGGAGTTGATTCTACACATGTCCAACGCAGCGAAAGTCGACGCGTTCCTGAACAAGGCCGGGGTCTTCTACTTCCTCACCGCCGACGGCGAACAGCCGAGGGGCCGCCCCTTCGGGTTCCACATGCTCGTCGGCGACAGGGTGTACCTCGGATGCGGCACGTTCAAGAACGTGTTCAAGGAGCTGACCGCCAACCCCCGTGTCGAGGTCCTCGCCATGGCCGGCGAGGAGTTCCTGCGCTATGACGGGAAGGCCACGGTCGTCAAGGACGAGGCGCTGATCGCGAAGGTCCGCGAGATCATGCCCGACATCATGGCCCTCTACGACAAGAACGGATGGGAGATGGGACTGTTCTACCTAGAGGGCGGCCATGCCGAGATCCGCGGAATGATGGACCTCAAGGAAGAGTTCGACGTCTGACGTCGCGAAAACATGGCGGTGCGGACACATGCCGCGCCGCCGATTCTTTTCCACGGCCTCTCGGCCGCCTTGTGAAGTTGAAGAATGCAGGATGCCAGGCATTGGCACGCAACCAATAGAGCATGGTCCATCCCGCAGATTATTCACTGACGACCCCAGATATAACACTGACGCAACACGTTCTATGTGCGTGTTGACATCATTTCAAGCAGATCGGCTACGGGAATCCCCACTGCAAACAAAACAGAATGCGGGACGCCAGGCGTTGGCACGCAACCAACGGAGATTGGTCTTACTCTCGCGATTACTCCACCGTCGATCTCCGATTTAATGCTGACGTGACCCGTTATAGATGCGTGTTGTAACACCGATAGAATGGAATGGAGCAGAGTCCGGACGTTAGCACGCAGCCAACGGAGCACGGTTATATCCTGACTTTGTCAGTTATCGACCGATGCCCGTCGAGCGCGTCCGCTGAAACAT
>JAUNYA010000071.1 GCA_030539565.1 Thermoplasmata archaeon
CTGCATGTCCCTGAGGGCGGCCTTGAAGTCGTCCCTGGTGACGGAGATGCGGTTGAGCACCTCCCTGGGGATCTCCTCGGCCTCCAGGTCCACGTCGGGCAGCACCCTCCTCAGGGCGGCCATGGCCGCCTCCTTGGTGAGCGCGGATATGTCCGCGCCGGAGTACCCGTGGGTCTTGTCGGCGAGCCAGTCCAGGTCCACGTCGTCCGCCAGCGGCATGCCGCGGGTGTGGATCTGGAGGATCTCGAGCCTGCCGTCCCTGTCCGGTATGCCGATCTCGATCTCCCTGTCGAACCTTCCGGGACGTCTGAGCGCCTCGTCGATGGAGTTGGGACGGTTGGTCGCGCCGATGACGACGACCTTCCCCCTGGAGTTCAGCCCGTCCATGAGGGACAGCAGCTGCGCCACGATCCTGCGCTCCTCCTCGCCGGTGACCTCCTCGCGCTTCGGCGCGATCGAGTCGATCTCGTCGATGAAGATGATGGACGGCGCGTTCTCCTCGGCCTCCTTGAAGATCTCCCTCAGCTTGCCCTCGGACTCGCCGTAGAACTTGCTGACTATCTCCGGTCCGCCGATCGAGACGAAGTTGCTGCTGGTTTCCCCTGCAACGGCCTTCGCGAGCATGGTCTTCCCGGTTCCGGGGGGTCCGTGCAGGAGCACTCCCTTCGGAGCCTCGACGCCCAGCCTCTTGAAGAGCTCCGGGTGCCTGAGCGGCAGCTCGACCATCTCCCTGATCTTGCGGACGGCGTCCCCGAGACCTCCGATGTCGTCGTAGGACACCTTCGGCACGTCGCCGGTGTTGCCGGCGGGCTTGTCGGATACCTTGACGGCGGTCGAGTCGCAGATCATCACCGCGTCCCCGGACGGGGCGAACGATGTAACGACAAGATCGATCTTGTTGCCCATCACGTTCAGGGTGATGGTGTCGCCCTTGGCGATGGCGCGTCCGTCGAGGACCTGCTTGAGATAATCCTCCCCGCCCTGCAGCCTCAGCTGTTCGGTCGGCGAGAACGTGATCTTCTCGGCGTTCTTCGCTACGACCTTCTTGACTCCAACGCGCTCGTCCAGCGACACGCCGGCGTTCCTGCGGGTGGAGCCGTCCATCCTTATGATCCCGAGGTTCGCGTCCTCGGGCGCTCCCCTGAGCACCTTGGCGACGGTCTTCCTGTTGCCGTCTATCTGCACTATGTCCCCCACCTTGATGGACAGCACGTCCATCAGCGCGGGGTCCAGCCTCACGACGCCCCTGCCGGTCTCCCCGGCCTTCAGCTCGGCGACCTTTATCGCCCTATCGGATGCCATTGAATCTCACCTCACCGTTTCTGCGGAAGAGTCCGCGGCTTGCTCTGCGGAGCCCATCGCCGACGCGATGCGGCTCCTCTCACCGACCAGCCTGGACCGCTCGCGGTCCAGCTCCTCTATCCTCTCGTCTATCTCCCTGAGCCTCTCCGCCATGTCGCCCTCCGCGGTGCCGTCGGGCTCCTCGGCCTCGACGATCCGCGCGGAGAACACATGGCTCCGCATGTCGACCACCAGGGTGAACTCCGTTCCGGGGCTGTACACGATCCTGTTGGGGCCCATGTCGCTCCTGACGACCGTGCGTTCTACCATCCCGCCCTGCTCGAGCAGCGCCAGGTTCTTCATCACCGCCTGGGTGCTGACGCCGAGCTCCCTGGAGAGCTGCAGCGGGTAGCTGGGCTCCCGCACTATGCGCTCCAGGATGCGGCGCCTGGTGGGGTTCTCCACCAGCGAGAGCAGGATGTCGAGGTCGTCCATGGTATCACTCGGTTGTCAACCTTTGGTTCATAACCATGCTATATGATTGAATTTCTATATAAAACTTGGTATAATTCAATTTCATGCAGAGGCTCCGAAGTCAAAAAACAACAATGTCGCCAGGCAAGAGTCGATTAGGCTCTTTAGGTGGAGTATCGACGGTAACCTCTGTGGCACCTCTTCCGCGGCGGTACTTCTTGAATTCGTGATCGCATATGCTAGGAGAAACGTTTATGGTAATGGTCCTGTAGCTGTTCTCTTGCGAGAGATAGCACTCCAGACCCAATATGATCGCATTCTAGGATGCTTTGTCGAGGTCTGTGGAACTAACAATTTCGACATTGACTACGTCGTCTCTTGTCCAGCTGTATGTTACGCTGGCTCCTCTTGAGAGGTCGAACTTCTGTTTTGTCCTATCGGATTTGACACGAAGCATGAGGAAATCATCGAGGTGATTCCTCATGGAGACGCGGAATCCGAATATCAGCAGAGGGGATGACAGGCAGAGGATTATCATTAAGACAGTAGCGATACACGAGAGTAAAGGCGGGCCTGGGTTGTTAGCACAGATCCATAGTATAGAATTGGCCACCACAATATCTACCAGGAATGCTTGATACCACCATGCAATTGTGTGGAGGGGATTGTTGCAGGCGGTATCTTTGACGGCTTCGGATGGATCGATCGCGGAAGAGACTACAAGCCTGGCCTGCATTCTTTCGAATCCTGCAATGGCCGCGGACAGCATCAATGCCGTCAGCCAGAAGGATGTCAGACCGCTGATGCACGCGATCACCACGACGATGATCTGAAGTATGTAGGCCACGACCACGGTATTGATGCCATAGTCCAATTCCTTCAGGCAATCCGCTATGTCAGGCTTCAGAGAGTCATATCTGAATCTGGGCTTTGCGCGCCATTCCCTCCACCAGCAAGCGATTGAGTGGAACCAGTGCCCGAGCGTCGACCTATCCGCTACTCCCGGCAGCTTGTCCTTGTCGATCTGATAGATCCTGTACATCCTCTTCTTCAGGAACGCGCCGCAGACGAATGCGGCGCCGATGCAGAACGATGCCAGGACCGCGTCATTCGCTATGTTGACGGTAGACGATATCAGCAGGACGATGGCGCCGATGAACGTGACCAGAAGGGATTGACCGCAATAGAGGGATGAAAGCTGGTTCTTGTAGAGGGTCTTCTTTAGAAGCTCCTTCTCCACCGACAGCAATTCATCCACGCGCATCATGCTTTTCTTCGAGAACAGGGAGTATGAGGGGCCGTAGTTGGAAGCGAACATCGCCATTATGACGAACAGTATTGCCACCACAAAGCACACTGTGGACAGGATGTACACGTCCACCGGCAGATACTCGATGGTGCTTTCTCCGCTCACCGACACGACCATGATGAGACTGGTGATCAGAGCGATCAGCGCCCAGCCGTACCTGATGCGCATTTCGATGTTGCCCTGAAGGAGCTACCGATCCGTCCGGATGGTGGTTATGAGATTCTCGGTGTTCCTGTCGCCATCGGATTGCCTCCTCGGGCCCAGGATGTTGACGGATGTGTTGCTCCTCCTTGGCATGTCAGTCGGTGCATGACGGTCGATTTTAGGTCTAAAATATTGCTAACGACAAATATCGTAACTTATTCAGCACCCTGTTCGGTCAAAACGTCGCCGGCATGCAGCTCCATTCCCCCGACCTGTCGATAACTGCGGAAAATTCGGGGGACGGCATCCAACCAAGTTGTGATGGATTTATATTCCAATGTACAAAATTTGATACCATCCATCTCGAGAAGGATTATGTCGTTCAAATAAGGCAAGGAGGTATAAAACGAACAATCAAAAGATCATGGCAATAGCCGTAGCGCTGTTTGCCGCGCTGAGTGCTTTCGTCATCGTCGCGACAGATGAGTCTGACGCGTCGACTGCCGGAACAATGAACATCTATGTGTATGACGGAACCGGATGGTCCGATTACACAGACAGGAGCGGCTACAACGCGCTCCAGGGACTCCAGAACACGGGCCTCTCGATCACTGCGGACACAAGCTACATTCTCCAGCTTGAGAATTCCTGGGGGACGTACACCGAGATCAACAGCAGTTATGGAACCGTGACTGCCATTGGATCAGTCACAAACACCACATCTTCAGTATGGAATGTCATAATATATGATGAGATTGCAGAAGAGTGGACAATTGGGAGTGACGCACTGGGATTCATAACTCCTTTTGAAGACGGTGCAATCCCTTCTGCTAACATCGTTCTGTATTATGGCGCCGATGCGACAACCGTTCCCTCGGCAGTCACATCGTACATGTCCACCAAGACTCTGGCATCTCTCGTTTCCATAACGAATGACACGATGTACACCTATTCCTTCTACATCCAGGCTTCTGTTACTGGCTATACGCCGACGGTTGCCGAGGACACAGAGGTGTCGTACTTCACCTCAGACGGATCAATCTCCACCAAGGTTCTGACAGCGTCCGATATCACATCTGGAATCACCATCGTAGGGTACGGATCCAATGCTTATGCCGCCCTGAAGGATGCCCTTGGAGACAATGTCAGCGGAAATGATTCCGCCGGTGCATACAACGGCTGGCTTTACACGCTCTTTGACCTCGGTACTGTGTCCAGTGGTTCAAACTACATCTATTGGGCTCAGTACACGGGATCCGGTGGATATCTGAACTATAACCTCGGTGCTTACAGCGCACTCGAGAATGTTCCATCTGATGGTTCCGCTACGAACCAGTTCAACGAGTCGTCCTTCAGGATCATCTACACGTCGTACTGATCCGCAGTCCAAAAACAGTGTGGGTGGTTCTATCGATGTTTGATTATGAGAATCAGCAGAGAAGAATCCATCCAACCCTGGGTCCCTAGGACATTCCCGGCTATGTAGTTGCGGTTGAGCGTTTCCTAGTGAATCGAGAGTATGTCTTTGTGGAGGTCTGGGGTAAACGTCTTTTCCGACTCAACAGGGGATTCATCTTCCGGTGCATCCCCTTTGAGTCCATCACTCGGTCATCGAAATAATATCAATTGGGGGTCTGTGAGGCATACCGATTCTGCTTGCTGCTCTGGTATGCGAATCACATGCCTGAGGTGTCGGCAATGAATCGTAACAGGGTGTTAACAGGACTCGCAATACTGTTGTTACTCGGGGCATGTCTAGTGTGGTACTCGGATGAGGCATCAGGATCTGACCCTACTGTAACGCTATATGTGGGTACATATCTGGATGTTCAAACCGTGGATGTGAAGTGTGGCGAAAGCAGCACAACCATATCCTTGGAAAAAGACAATACATATGGGTTTAGCTATGGTAAGGCTCAGATAACTGTATCCGCTGGTTCCACTGTTTTGTGTGTTGAAGAATGTGAGTCATACAACGGTACCAAGACCATAATTTCGGCAGGTCAAGATAGCTATGGTTATCTGTGGTTGACGAATTATTCTGTAAATGAGTCAACGCTGACTGGTACTAGCAACTCTACTTCGTTCAGTTTGGATCTGAAAACCGAGGGCGATGCATACAATGTTTCCTGGTCGGAATCTAATGGATCTACGAAAGTTTCTGTCGGAATATCGGAGTATCTGACAATATCCGGTAAAGAGTATCACATAGTATCCGCGGACCTAAGTGGAAAGATTGCCATCTCTCATATGGCATTTGTGAATATCTCGGGAGCTAGCGCAGGAGGTACCGTCAGCGGTTCCACTCCAAACCCTCAGAGTGGATCGACGAAGAACACCGATTCAGTTGTTTTGTGGAATTCTCAAACGAACGACAGTAAATTTCTGGCTTTCTGTGGATTGGATCTGGTGTGGTTGATGGACGCAGATCTTGGAAAAGAGGCGTTCGCATATGATACGCAGAGTGGTTATACATACAGTAATAATTCTTCGTCAAAAGCTAAGAATAGTGTTACAATCTGGGTCGGAGGGGATCTGGATGTCGAATCATGGGATGGTTCTTTTGCTCCAGCACCATATAATAATGGGAAGAAGAATCAGGATAGTACCTATTCGGTTGTTGTGCTGACGGATGATTTCGATTACGTGGGCCTTTTGACGTATCTTTCGCAAGTAAAGACCCTCGCTACTAAACCAGCCAAGGTTGCTTTCAGTTCATTAGTTTTTAACTGTGATTCAATACGTGGCTATGAATCTGGTTCTAATGGTTTGACTGTATCTAAAATATCTATGACAAACGTTAAGCAAGTGGGTTCTTACGCATTTTATGGGATTTCCGGTGAAATTGAAGCCACTGATAATTTGAATAGTGTAGAATCAATAGGTTCATATGCTTTTGCTGAAACCGCAATTCAATCAATTAATCTGAACTCCGTCAAGTCAATCGGGGCTGGAGCATTTGCGAACTGTTCAAAGCTCAGTTCAATCACTATAGGTGGAAGTCTTGATTCCAATTGTGATCTCCTCTCTGTTTTCAGCGGTGC
>JAUNYA010000072.1 GCA_030539565.1 Thermoplasmata archaeon
CGTCCGACTCTTAATCGGACGGCCAAGGGTTCGAATCCCTTCAGGCCCGCCACTTTCTTAGCCAGATCATCGAAAAAAATTCTATCATTTCGATTTTCGGGGGTCATAGAATTTGTTGACTCAGTCCTCAATTCTATCAGAATGCTGGCTAGCGCCGAGATTCCAGCGGCGGGCGAGCTCCTGAGCCGCCGTCCTCTGGTCCTTGTCGCAGTAGAACATCTGAGTGGTCGAAAGGCGCTTGTGGCCGAGAACGCGGGACACGTTGACGAGGTCGTGGCCCTCGTCGACGGCATTCTGCCCGTAGGTCCTCCGGCAGGCGTAGAGGGTGAACTTCTCGCCGACATCCTCCTCTACGCACTGCTTGAGCTTCTCGGTCATGTTGTAGGAAATGAACTCCCCCGTTCCGCGGATCGGCGGGAAGAAGGCCTCGGACGTGCGCCCGGCCATCGAGAGCCTGAGGCTCCTCGCCTCGAGGTAGTGGTCGAGGATCGGGATGAAGTCCGGGTGGACCGGGACCGTGCGGGGGTCGCCGTACGTGCCCTCGCCCTTGACATGGACGAGGTCGACGTAGAGGCATCCGTCGTCGTCGAGGTACACGTGGTCGAGGTAGAGCATGCGGAGCTCCTTCGGACGCGTGCCGGTGCAGATGGCCAGCGAGACCAGCGCGTAGGCCTCGGTCATCTTCCAGTCGAGGGCCGAGGTCATGCGCGCGTTGTCGAGGATCATCCTCCTGAGGTAGCCCGGCATCGGGGGCTTCCTCTTGTACGTGCGCTTGGGGATGTGCTTCTTGAACTTCGCCTTGAACTCGTCGACGGCGTGGTTGTCGTAGTAGTCGAGGAGGCCCTTGAGCAGCCCGAGGTCCTTGGCGATGGTGTTGTCCTTGACCCCGTTCTTCTTCCTGAATCCGACGAACCTGTCGATGTCGACGGCCGTGATGTAGCGGGGATTGTCCGAGGACACGGCGCCGTCGGCCTTGAGCTCGCGGAAGATCCTCCCGATGTTCATGAGGTGCCTGCGGTCGCAGGCCTCCGTCTCCGGGGAGTTGAATCCGGAGAGCGAATCCATGTAATGATTGATGCAGTCGGTGAACGGATAGCGGCTCATTCGTACTTCGCCTCCTCCAGGAGCTTCGTCTCGATTGCCGTCACGAAGCGCTGGAAGACGAAGAAGACCCTGCGCTCGTCGTTGTTCAGGTAGGTCACCGGGTAGTTGCGGAGGAACGTGGCCAGGAGGCTGACGCTCACTAGCCGGTCGAGATCCTTGAGCTCGTCCGGCCCCTTCGCCGGCGAAGGTATCGGGGCCGTGGTAGTATTTTTACTTCCGTGGTATTGCATGGTAGTCAATTCCATCAATTAGCAGGAATTCTATTTATACATTTTCCAGCCGTGGTATTGATGGTATAGCATGGTATATCTCGGCAGGACAAAATTCGGGCTGAATAACAGGATCAGCCTCGTCGGCGACCTTCCAGATCTTCTTCACCTGGAAGTCGGCGACTACGTGGAATTCATTGTAAGCGACGGTAAGGTCTACATCCAGAAGGCGACCCACCTTTATCGCGGCCTGGACATCGAGAAGGAAGACATCGAGGAAGGCCTCCGTGATTACGAGAAGCGCCGGATCGATGATGAGGGCCTCACCGCGGGCGACATCAACTCCGAGGACAATTACAACATGGCCCTTGAGGAGTACATGCGGGAGAAGAAACAGCGCGAATCCCGCAAGAAGTCCGAGAAGAAGGGCTGATTCAGCCGGACTTCTCTATCGCGTCGACAGCCCTGCGGACGCATCCGTCGAAATCGCTCTTCATCTCGCAGCCCCACACATCGACGACAGTCCAGCCCTCCGCCCGGAGGGCGTCGCGGTTCTCCCTGTCGCGCTCCACATTGCGCTCCAGCTTCGGAATCCAGTACTCCGAGTTGTGCTTTGGCAGAGGCAGGTCGCAGTGCGGGCACCGATGCCAGAAGCACCCGTTGACGAAGATGGCCACCTTCCTGCCGGGGTAGCAGATGTCCGGCTTGCCGGGCGCCTTCTTCCAGTTGACGCGGTAGCCCGGATAGCCCGCGTCCCGGAGGGCCTTCCTGAGCCGGAGCTCGGGGGAGGTCCCCTTGGACTTGTTGGACTTCATGCACTTCCGGACGCCTTCGGACAGAGGAGGCTCGTACGGCTTAGAGGCCATCGTCCTCCTCGTCGCGGCCGTCCCCGATGTACGTGAAGTCGATCTTGTAGTGGTCCTCGTACTTCGTGAAGACGACAGCATCGATGCCCAGGTCGTCGAGCTTGTCGATGGTGACCAGCTCGCGGGGCTCCAGCTTCAGGACCGTGCGGAGGATCCATCTGCCCAGATCCGAATTGGGATTGGACATGATGGCCTTACCGTTGTCCTGGCAGACCGACGCATCGAGAGACTGACCGTCCGGCAGAACCAGCGAGAAATGCACCTTGCGCTCTGGGAAGAAGTCCTCGTGCTTCTTCTTGATGCTGACTGGCAGGGGGATGTAAACCTCGTTCGGATCGCGAGGCCTGCCCTTTGCATTCCACTGATTGAGACCGCTACGCTCGGGCACATGCCTGCCTCCGCGGGTGGAGAAAAGGGGCAGGATGACTGACTCAGCAATCTCGGGGATGGGCTCCTCCATGTTGATGACGCCGAACGTGGCCTCCAGCTGGTCTATGATGTCGTCCAGGATGGCCACTCCGATGAAGGCGAGGGGGTCGCTCCAATCGAACTTCTTGTACAGGGTGCTCTTGGACCTGCTGAACCTGTATGTGCAATGCCCGTCGGTGAAATCGAAGTTCTGCTTCCGGGCCTTGATAATCCTGATTCTGTCGATGTCGATGAAGAGCATCGGCTCCTCATGGATGGACATCTGGCCCTTGGTTCTGAGGATGTAGTGGTAGATGAAGTCGGTGATGCCGTACGCGTCGCGGGCCAGCTCCATGCGCTCATTGCGAAGGACAGCGATGGCACGCGCATCATGCTCCGGATCCCCGTTGAGAACATGGGACTTCTCGTCGAATTCGGCGATCTTCTGGAAGGGCGTGTCGACGAACGTCTTGATGCCCACGCCGATCGTTCCGACCTTGGCGTCGATGGCCACGCACGAACGGGTATAATCCGCGGCGTCGAAGGCCGTGATGAAGCATTTCTCTGCAGTCCTGTAATCCAGATACGGCTTATCGCTGTTGGAGTACAGTCTGGACATGGACGCGAACATCCCGAGGAGGTTCGTGTACCTCGACTTCTGCTCCTCTGTCGCAGACTTGAATACAGACTTCATCGCCCGACGAATGCATCGCGTCGATTATATTGGCTGCTATCCGGCGAATCACCGGCACGGAGACCGAGTTCCCCGCCTGCTTGTACTTGTGGCTGTTGGCCATCGCAGGGAAGCTGAAGCTCTCCGGGAATCCCTGGAGCCTGAGGCACTCCTCCGGCGTGAACTTGCGGATGCCGAAGTCGTCCCTGATGAGCGGGACGTTGTGCCCTCCGGTCCCCATGTTGGCCGTGAGGGTCGGGCACACGTTGCTCTTGTTCTCGCGGACGTACACGCGCCTCCACTGATAGACGGTATCCGGATTGCGCATCGCCGTGTCCAGCTTCTCATAGTAGGGATGCCCCGGCTGGAAGTAAAGGGCGTCGGCCTTCTTCGAATGGTAGTCTATGACATCGCGGATTCCCACGTCGAGCTTTACCGGGTCGGGATACCTGAAATGGTCCATCTCCGGGCATGAGCCGTCGGCCCTCTTCTTGAACGCAACGACGTAGATCCTCTCGCGGTTCTGGGGGATGTCGCCGTAATCCATGGTGTTGAGGACCCTCTCGACGACCTCGTATCCCTCCTCTTCGAGGCACCTTCTGATGACCTTGTACGTGTTGCCGTTGTCATGGGTCATCAGATTCTTGACGTTCTCCAGGAACACGCACCTGGGCTCCTTGTCGCGGATCAGGCGCAGGACCTCGAAAAACAGCGTACCGCGGGCATCTTCGAACCCCTTCCTGTATCCGGCTATCGAGAATGCCTGGCAGGGGAATCCGGCGGCTATGATGTCCACGTGGACGTCCTCCGGGATACTGAGCTCGTGTATGTCGCCCTCCACCAGGTACGGGGCGCCGTCGAAGTTGTGGCGATAGGTTTCGCAGGCGAACTGATCTATCTCGTTAGCCCAGACGACATCGGCCCCCGCCTGCTTGAACCCCAGGCAGATGCCACCGATGCCGGCGAAGAGACTAGCTACCTTGAACTCGCCCGCCATGTTTCCACGATAGCATAAGGGCCGCTATAAACGTTTGGTCACCATTCTTTTATTGATTTTATGTACAAAGCTAGCTTTGTACAATAAAAGAATGGTGAGCCACTTGGGGCATGCGTTAAACCGGCTGGTCGAGGGCTTCCTGAGCCCTATTATTGGATTCATCATTCAGCTGATTGTTGGAGTTGCAACAGGCGTCGTCGAGAGCGCCGACAGTCCGGATCCGCTGTTGGGATTCATCTGCACAACGGCCCTCGCCCTGATTGTGGTTTTCGATGAACTTCACGAGATAGGGGACATTGCAGATTCCCGCAATACATCTGATCTGGTCGCATACTTAGCAGGACTGGTGGCCGGAACAGTGTTGTACGGCCAGTTCCTGTATCGAGGAGGCTTGCCGTAAAACAACTACGAGAGGTTTTAGTTCGTGTGGATACGGTCAAGTCGCGGGGGCGTCGCTACGCTCCGCCCCCTGCGCCTGACGGCGGCGGCCTGGCTGCGCCAGTCGGCCGCGCGCCGTCCGGCGTGCCATCGGCTGCGCCGATGGATTGGACAGGAGGGTGTCGGAGGGAGAAACGGCATAAGATGCCGTGAAAAACTGGGAAAACAACACTTTGTGAAAATGTTGAGAGAAGCCTTCGGCTGAAAGTGAAGATCGTGGGTTGAAACAACCCTCTTTTGAAGGATTGATTATCTGGTGAATGCCCTTGATTGATCCTTGGGTTCCAGGGATCTGATTCTGGGCTCTATCTCGTCAGCGAACCAAGCGGGGATTGTGAGGATCCTCTCCCATACAGATGGGGGTTTCACCGGTTCAGATTCCTTGAGGAGACCGAGCCTTTCCTTGAAGGCCTTCCCGAAAACGATGTCGCGTGTCCTGAAGCACTTGTTCCCGAAGTGGGTGTACACCATGGTCCGGAGGGACTTGTTCTTGGATTCCTTGATGGTCCCGATGTCCGCGAGCTCCGGATACTTGGAGACGGAGATCGTCTTGATGAGGTACTTGAACAGGTAGGTGAAGCTGTTGGCGAACTTGCCGAACCCAGTCTCCTTGATGATGCCCTGAACGTCCATCATCCCGTGCTTCCATACGGGGTTCTCGAGGGTTGCTGCCTCGACGTCCTTGAAGGACTTGGACCTGGACGCCTTGTCCTTACCGAGCCTTTTGAGAATCCTGTCGTTGGCAAGCCTCCACGTGACCGTCCCATCCTGAGAGGTGTGACGCCTGACGAGGACGGGCCTGTCGAGGATGACCAGAACATGAGGCGCCGGGTAGCCACTGCTGTCAGCCTCCTTGCACGTGAGCTTCCCGTTGGTCCCGAAGATCTTGCTGATGTTCGCCCCGAACTTGTTGAGGACGCCATGCTCGAAATCGGATCCCTCCGGGCAGGTGGAGCGGAGGGCGCCCCATGCCTGCTCGGCGGTGTAGCGCTCGTGGGAGAACGTGAGAGTGAAGAAGAGAACCCGCGTCATCCGGTAAAGGTCGTCGCGGTAGCCCGGAGGGGCGTAATCGAACTCCTTCGACGACATGGCTTCGATGAGCTCGTCGAGCGTCCCGTTCTTCTTGGAGGCGTACGCGGGATTTCCGCGCTTAGCGGCAAGGGCGAACCGAACTTCTCCGGTCTCCTTGTTCTTGAAGACGTTCTTGTCGTCCGTGAGAAGCCAATCGATGAACTCCTTCTGGAGCTCGTCGTCGCCGAGAGTGATCTGTTTCTCGATGAGCTTGACGATGAGCTCGGCACCGTGATGCCACTCACCGCCGGCTTTGCCTTTGAAGTGATAGAGGGGTTTTGCAGGGGCTGTAGATTTCATAGAATTCGCAACCCGAGGGCTGGATTCTATCGCCGCGAAAAAGGGGGTTGATAGAAAAAAATTCGACAATCTGGCTCGGAAGGTATTGAATCCCTTCAGGCCCGCCACTTACTCATCCAGACTTCCTCTGAGAATTCTATCA
>JAUNYA010000073.1 GCA_030539565.1 Thermoplasmata archaeon
TAATCGGGGCGGTTTCGAAGGCGATAGGCCGTGATATAGACGTAGAGGAATTCAGCGACCGTCTTGCGCTGAAGAAAGGCTGCTACATACTCAACTCATGGGGCTTCGGTCCGAAATACAGGTATGGGCTCTACATCAGAGGCCCCTATTCGAGAGAGCTTGCGGACGACTACTATGAGATGGGCAGTTTCGGCGATGAGACCGACATACCGTCGGAGACAGTCGACAGGCTTTCAGAGATATACGGCAAGGGACTGGAGTATGTCGAGGCCTATGCCACAGTGTTGCTCCTCAAGAACAACAGTCCGAATGCGTCTGCCGAGAGCATACGCAAGACGGCGATGGGATTGAAGCCCCATCTCATAACGGAAGTTCTGGAGGCATCCACATCCCTGCTGAGCTGAGCTACATAGACACATGTGGCATTATGATGTTCGTCAATCGCAGGGACGAGCTCAGGAGGGACTACAACCTCAAGACCAAGGCCGCAGACAGCTGCGTTCGTAAAAATGAGCTCTCCAAGGTTTGAGGCTGGTGGGTCGTTCAGGACCCGATGCAGGGGCATGGACGGGAGACCGTGTCCTGTCCCCATGTAAACCGGATGACGCGCAGGCGAGCGGAGCGAGACGGAGCGTCATCCGGGTTTTCCCGAATCGTTGAAGAAGGAGGTGCAGCATCTCGAATTCACCACAAACCAAGAGCTGCATTCTCATGATTGGCGAGTCCGTAGATAATCCTGTTGCCCCCTCAGACATCCTCCCGGCCGACATAGCCTCCTCCATCTCCTCAGGCTGGACCCGGAGCGCTGGCAGGTCGAAGGGCCACACCGTCCGTTCCAGACGGACGGGGCGGTCATGAATCCACGAGCCTGACCGTCTTCCCCCTGAATGCCATGCCGTAGAGGCGGACATCTCCGGCCCCGTGGCCGTACTTCCTGGCCCTCGCCTGCTCCAGTCCCTTTCTGGCCGCAGCCTCCAGGTCGTCGGAGTCGCCGCTGCCCAGGATCTTCACCTCGATCACGACGGAGGGGCCGTGGCCGTTGGAGAGCATCCTGATGTCGAATCTCCCGATGCCGGCCTCCCTCTCGACACTCACATCGTATCCGGATGCGGTCGCCACCAGGAGCCCGGCCAACAGGTTCCTGTACTCCCCCTCGTTGGTCAGCGCCAGCGAGCCGAAGTGCCTCATGAGGATCTCACCTATCGCATCCTCCGCACCGGCGGTGTCCCCGCCGATGAGCGCGTCGTTGAAATCCCTGGCGAGGCGCCTTGCGTTGTTGGGCGCGGCGAGGGACAGCATCTGCCTCTCGAGCTCTCCTCTGACCTCGTTGTTCGGGGCGGAGAGCCGGTACATGCCGTCCTCCGCCGGAACCGCGTTGAGATATCCGGACATCGCGAGGATGGACATCAGGTCGGAGGATGTCGCCCTGAGGTGCTCGAAGGTCGTCTCGGGGTTGATCTCGAAGAGGACGCTGCCGCCTCTGGCAAGGGTGACCATCGCGTTGCAGGACTCGTCGTCCGCATCGCGTATCATCCCCTTCAGGACGGTGTCGGATCCCGTATCGACCCAGTACGGCTTGGCTTCGAAGTCTGATCCCACATACCTCAGGATGCTCCAGGGGTTGTACACCTCGGCTTCGCCGAAGCGATACCCGTCGTACCACTCCTTGGCGGTGCCGATTTTCTCCGGATGGTTCGCCTCGGCTAGAATGGCCTCCACCTCCGAGCCAGTGAACCCGAACATATCCGCGAAATCCCTGGAGAGGATGTTATAGACGACCATGTTGTTCAGACCAGAGAAGATGCTCTCCTTCGTGATCTGCATGACGCCCGTGACCACCGCGAACTGGAGCGAATCGTTGGATTTTAGTGCCGGGGACAGAATGTTGCGCACGAATCTGAGCATACTCTCCTGTTCCGGCCTCCCGTAGAAACTGTTGATGAGGTTGTCGTACTCGTCAACGAGTATAACGACCCTTTTCCCGTAGTATGCGTGGAGCATCATGCTGAGATTCCAGAGGGAGTTCGTCAGCGTAGAATCGTCCGCCGTCTTGCCGGTGTACTCGCTAAACCTGTTCCTCATGGCGGAATCGATGCGGTCCGAGTCCTTCATGAAGTCGTAACGCCCGTACATGGTGGCGACCATGTCCCTGAACGACTCCTTGGCATCTTTCTCGCTGTCGACGGAGATGTTCTTCATGTTCAGAAGGATGACCGGATAGGCCCCCCTATTGGGGTCCTCCGGACGGAGCCTGGTGATCTCCAGGCCGTCGAACCACGCTTTAGCCCGGCTACCGTACCCGATGTTGAGATACGCGTCGAGCATACTGAGGTTCATGGACTTGCCGAACCTGCGGGGACGCGTGAAAAGGTAGACGCGGGAATCGTTGGCAAGGATGCGGTCAATGAAGGCCGACTTGTCGACGTAGAACAGACCTTTGTCGCGAATATAGCGGAAATTGTCTTCGCCGATCGGAAGGCCCTTCATGTTATCCGAATCCTCCTCAACCATATTAACAGTGCCTTCGACGATTCCTGTTCTGCCCATGATTGTGTCATGCCATTCGTATATAAAAACTGCTGGCTGTTATCTCTGTGATGCCTGTTATTCTCGGCCTGCCAGCGTGTCGTAAGATGATCATCCTCAGCCCAGCTTGTACCTGAGGATCGCGCCCATCCCGCCCAGCGCCGCCAGGGACTTCCCGCCGTCGTGCTGCTCGGACACCACGATGACGCTCCCCTTCTGGCTCTCGACGGCCCGCACGACGTCGTCCAGGTCCTGGGCCCTCACCTTAGAGTCCAGGATGAGCAGGGTCTCCACCGCGCCCGCCAGCGCCGCGCTCCTGACCTCCTCCGTCCCGTATGTGCCGAGCCCGTCGGGCTTCGATATCTCGGACATGAGCCTCTCGACGGCCTCGATCTCGGTCCCCACCGCGGACTCCCTGAGCACGTCGGCGCCCATGCCCGCCTTCAGGAGCTCGTTTATCCCGGCCATGCCGCACTGCCCCGTGTGGTAGACGTACATCTTGCCGAACAGGCCGGACTGCGACCTCTTCAGGTCCTCGGCCAGGGTCTCCTTCTCGAAGCCCGGGCCCAGAAGCACCAGCGGCATGTTGGGCTCCATCAGCGGGACCAGCTTGTCCTCGATCTCCGCGTGGTACCCGTCGACCGACGGCTTCTCGGCGTACTGTTTCCCGGATCTGCCCGACCTGACGGTCACGACCTCCTTCAGGCCGAACTGGCGGAGCACCGCGATGGTCGCGTCGTCCTGGTCCAGCGACACGAACACTATCCTGGGCTTCCTCGAGTCCGACACGGCGCGCTTCAGCCTCTCGGTCTGCGTCTCCCTCCAGCGGTCCTTGGAGATGGTCAGCGAGTCTCCAGTCTCGAGGATCAGCGTGTGGTGCTGGCCGATGTCCTGGGGCCCGGTCTCGATGGTGCCGAGAAGCTTCAGACGGAGGTCGTCCTCTGAGAACTCGATCTTCTCCATGCGCACGCCCAGGGTCATCCTCTTCTTCTCCGCCCTCTCGGCGCGGAGCTTGTCGGCGGCCTTCTCCTCCCTGCGGGTGGTGCTTGCGGTGACCAGATCCCCGACCTCGATGACGTTGTACAGGTGCCAGATGTCCTCGTCCGTCTCGATGAGTACCTTGACCCCGTTGGTCGCGGGGTCCTCCCCCAGGATGCGCATGGACGACCCGAAGGCGTCATGCGTGATAACATGAACGCCCGGAAGACCGGGTTCGGGCCTTTCCGCCCCTGTTCATATAACGCGAACGCATGCATCGTCATGGGCGAAACGAGGGAGTGCACGTTCGAGGAGCTCTGCGATATCATCGCGGAGCTAGCACCAGCCTACGGCATGAAGCGGATGTACCTCTTCGGCCCCAGGGCCCGCGGGGACAGCCGCCCGGACAGCGACTACGACTTCTTCGCGGTTCCGGGGGACGACTGCAGCCTGTTCACGGCCTCCGGTTTCCTCTTAAAGCTGCAGAATGCGCTCGGGGACGTGGATCCCGTCCTCGACGACCCCGGGGAGCGCAACGGCT
This sequence comes from Thermoplasmata archaeon, assembly GCA_030539565.1. Taxonomy (GTDB): domain Archaea; phylum Thermoplasmatota; class Thermoplasmata; order Methanomassiliicoccales; family Methanomethylophilaceae; genus Methanoprimaticola. The sequence goes on from JAUNYA010000073.1 coordinate 4,046, forward strand.
TCGCCGATAGGATGGACAGGGACCTGAGGCTGGTCTACGAGTCCTGATGCTGTCTCTACGAGCCGGATTTAGCGTTCCGTGTTGCTGCCGAGACATGTTAAATAGTACATCGGCCATGTCCCGATGTCCTGATAAGACCTGCAGTCTAGGTTGCCTCTGGTGGCCATCAGAGCCTGCAGGCGACGGACCCCTCCCGATCCCGCGGGGCGCCCGGCCCGTACCTATAAAGGGGACGGCCCGGGAACCGCCCCCGGAGACGCCCTGCCGTGGGGTCCAACCCGGGCGGTTTTGTCCGAGATTGGACAGGTCCTTCAGCGGACTGTCACGCCTCTGTCAAAGGGAATATATACGGAACGCGAATCTGAGAATTCCCCGATGGCACGCGGATATTTGGTCCTCGAAGACGGGACCGTGTTTGAAGGGGATCTCTTCGGCAGTTTTAAAGAGTCGGCCGGAGAGGTGGTTTTCGCAACCGGGATGAGCGGTTACCAGGAGAGTCTGACGGATCCCTCGTACAGGGGTCAGATCCTCGTTATGACGTACCCTCTGATCGGGAACTACGGGATAAGCGACGAGTTCTACCAGTCCGGAGGCGTCCATGTGCGCGGACTCGTCGTCAGGGAGTACTGCTCCGAGCCCTCGCCCATGTACGGCGGGAGGACCCTCGACGACTTCCTGAAGCAGTACGACATCCCCGCGATATCCGGAATCGACACCCGCGAGCTCGTCATCAGGATACGCACCGGCGGTACCGTCAAGGGAGCCATCACCTCGGACGGATCCGACCTGGAGGGCCTCGCCGCGAGGCTCAGGAGGATGCCCGCGCCCTCCGAGAGCAACCTTGTGGCCGAAGTGGCGTGCAAGGAGATCACTAAAGAGGACACCGGCCACGAGATCACGGTCGGCATGATCGACTGCGGCGCCAAGGGAGGCATCCCCAGGGACCTCAAGGCGCGCTTCAACCTCGTCACATTCCCCTACGACACCCCGGCGGACGTCATCGTCGAGTCCGGAGTGAAAGGCGTACTCATATCCAACGGTCCGGGGGACCCGTCCCATCCGGAGATCGCCAAGACCACCGTGAAGACGATCCAGGACCTCTCCACCCAGATGCCCCTGTTCGGCATCTGCTTCGGCAGCCAGCTCATCGGCATCGCCATGGGCGGCTCCACATACAAGCTCAAATTCGGCCACAGGGGCTGCAACCAGCCCGTCAAGTACGGCGACCGCGTGTACATCACGTCGCAGAACCACGGGTTCGCTGTGGACGAGCACAGCCTCGACGGCACCGGCCTGATCGTCGATCAGGTGAACGTGAACGACGGCTCCGTGGAGGGCGTGAGGCATAGGGACCTCCCGATCTTCACGTCGCAGTACCACCCCGAGGCGTCGCCAGGTCCGTGGGACACGTCGTTCCTCTTCGACAAGTTCGGCAAGACCATCAAGGAGGGAAGGCTGTGAGGAAGGATTACAGGAAGCTCCTGGTCATCGGATCGGGACCGATCGTCATCGGCCAGGCCGCCGAGTTCGACTTCTCCGGATCCCAGGCGTGCCGCTCGCTCCGCGAGGAGGGGTACAAGACCGTCCTGGTCAACTCCAACCCGGCAACCATCCAGACCGACCCGGACACCGCGGACAGCGTCTACATCGAGCCGTTGGAGGCGTCCAACGTCGCCAAGATCATCGAGAAGGAGGGCGTGGACGGAGTGGTCTCCGGAATGGGAGGCCAGACCGCCCTGAACATCTGCTCCGAGCTCGCCGATTCGGGGGAGCTCGCCAGGCTGGGCGCGGCCCTCGTGGGAACGCAGCCGGACGCCATCGCCATGTCCGAGGACAGGGAGCTGTTCAAGGAGACAATGGAGCGCATCGGCGAGCCCGTCCCCGTGTCGAGGAGCGTCAACTCGCTGGAGGAGGCGAAGGAGGCCGTCAGGATCATCGGGCGCTACCCCGTTCTCGTGAGACCGGCGTACACGCTGGGAGGAACCGGCGGTGGCATAGCGCACGACGAGGCTGAACTCGAAGATATCTGCGCCCGCGGTCTCGCGTACTCCAGGATCCACCAGGTCCTCATCGAGGAGA
>JAUNYA010000008.1 GCA_030539565.1 Thermoplasmata archaeon
GGCATGGTCTCCTTGTACCACTTGCCGCAGCCGAGGCACCTGTAGTTCCACTTGGCGACCTTCTTTATCCCGGAGGTGCCGACCGGCCGGAACTCCAACCCCATGACGCGGGCGACGTTCTGGATCGAGTAGTCGTCCGAGAGGATGGTCCCGTTCACGTCGAGGGCTAGCGCGAGCACGGTGCGGTCCACCGGCGAGAGCCTTCCGTCGTCGCCGGTGCGTTTCGCTGCCTCCTCCACCTTCGCCAGGGACTCCTTGGAGCACTCGGATATCCTCAGCAGGTCGCCCCAGAGGTCGAGCCTCGGGTCGTCGTAGCGCTTCAGCTCCTTGATGACCCCGGGAGGGCAGACGTAGTCCTCGTCCGGGGGCGCGTCCATGGTGAACAGGGCGGAGGTGTCCAGCACCAGCATGCGGGGTGAATCGCCCTCCAGGTTATACTTCTGTTCCTGCGCAGGTTTTTACGTCCAGCATCCATCCGAGTTCCGATAACATGGACCTGATCGGAGTCATCCTCATCATGCTCAACGGCCTCTGGCTGTTCCTGCCGGCCATGGTGCCCAACTCGGCCGCCGTGGTCTTCGGCGGAGGGACGAAGATCGACTTCGGGAAGTCCTGGAGGGGGAAGAGGATCTTCGGCGACGGGAAGTCCTGGAGGGGCTTCTTCGGCGGAGCGTTCTCGGGTATACTGCTCGGCCTAATTCTTATAGGCATCTCCGCGATCTTCGGATCCGAGGACTACTGGGGATTCGGGCAGTTCTGGGGATGCGTGGGCGTCCTCGCGTGCCTCTCCTTCGGGGCGGTGCTCGGCGACCTGTGCGGCGCGTTCATCAAGAGGAGGCTAGGCATGGAGAGGGGTCAGAAGGCGCCCATCCTGGACCAGTACGACTTCGTGATCGGAGCGTTCTGCATCACAGCGCTGTTCTACCCCGACTGGGTCTATGCGAACTTCATCGAGGGCTGGCACATAGCCGCCCTGATATTCATCCTGGTGATCATGTTCGCCATCCACAGGCTGGTCAACATCATCGGGTACAGGATGGGCCTCAAGAAGGAGCCCTGGTGATTCACATGAGCGAGCTGTCCGACGCTTTGAAGGAGTGCGGCGCCCTGCAGTTCGGCGAGTTCACTCTCGCCTCCGGCGCCAAGAGCGACTACTACATCAACATCAAGAAGGCGAGCACGGACCCGAAGGTCCTGGGCCTCATCGCCCGCCTCATGGCGGAGAAGGTCCGCACCGAAGGCATCGAGGCGGACCGCATCGCCGGGGTCGTCCTCGGAGCCGTCCCCCTGGAGGCCGCGCTAGCACTCGAGACGGGCCTGCCGTTCGTCATGGTCCGCAAGGAGAAGAAGGACCACGGCACCGGGAAGCAGATCGAGGGCGATCTCAACGAAGGGGACCGCATCCTCATGGTCGAGGACGTGGTCACCACGGCCGGTTCGTGCATCAAGGGCATCCAGGCCCTCAGGGAGGCCGGAGCCGACGTGTGCTGGGTCATCTCGGTCATCGACCGCGAGGCCGGCGGAAGGGAGGCCCTCGAGGCCGAGGGCGTCCAATTCATCCCGCTCGTCAGGGGCTCGGAGCTCCTGGGGGAGAGATGAGGCCGGAGCCGGACTGCCGCCTGTGCCCGCTCTGCATGGGGCGCACGCAGGTGGTGTATCCGGACGGCAATCCCGCCAAGGGCATCGTCTTCGTGGGCGAGGGCCCGGGGGAGAACGAGGACCTCCAGGGCAGGCCGTTCGTCGGCAAGTCCGGCGCCATCCTCGAGGAGATGATGTACCGCAACGGCTTCAGCCGCGCGGACGTCATGATCACCAACACGGTCAAGTGCCGTCCCCCCGACAACAGGGACCCCACGCCCCAGGAGATGGCCGCATGCCGCCAGTTCCTCGAATCCGAGCTGGCGGAGGCGAAGCTGGTCGTCGCCCTGGGGAAGACCGCGATCCGCGACATCATGGGCTACGACGGCCCGATGGCGGACATCGTCAACGTCCCCGTCACGATGGAGATCGCCGGGAGGGAGGTCCTGTTCATCCCGACGTACCATCCGGCGGCGACGATCTACAACAAGGAGTCCAGGGCCCAGCTGAACGAGACCATGAGGGTCGTGTCGGAATGGCTGCGCCCCAGGATGAGGTTCGGCGGCTTCATGCTCGACATGGACGGCACCGTCTACAAGGGCGGGAACCCGATCCCCGGAGCGAGGGAGTTCATCTCGTTCCTCAGGGACCAGAGGATCCCGTTCGTCTTCCTCACCAACAACTCGTCCCACGCACGCTCGTTCTACAGCGAGAAGCTCAAGCGTCTGGGATTCGACGCGTCCGTGGACGACATCCTCACCTCGACGACCGCCACCATACGCTTCCTGATCTCGGAGCGCTTCGGCAAGACCGTGTACCCCGTGGCGACTCCTGACGTCACAGCGGAGCTGGAGGAGGCCGGGATCTCCCTCGTCCGGGAGAAGCCCGACATCGTGCTGCTGACGTTCGACACCACGATCACCTACGAGAAGATCAACAGGGCGTACCAGTATGTCAGGGACGGGGCGGAGCTCATCGCCACGCATCCGGACGACCTCTGCCCCACCGAGGACTCCTACGACATCGACATCGGACCCTTCATCAGGATGTTCGAGCAGATGTGCCAGACCAAGGCGGTGGTCATCGGGAAGCCCAACCGCCTCATGCTCGAGATGGCCGCCCGCGAGATGGGCGTGCCCGTCTCCGAGACCGTCATGGTCGGGGACAGGCTGTACACCGACATCGCCATGGCCGCCCGCGCCGGGACCCAGTCGATCCTCGTCCTCTCGGGGGAGACGGACAGGAAGATGCTGGAGGGCTCCGACGTCCAGCCCACCGCCGTCGCGGACTCCGTGGCGGACATCCCGGCGATGGTGCTCGGTGCCAGACGATGTCTTTTCAGCCACCACTTTAAATATACTCACGCCATTCCCCTTAATGTCGCGTGCGCGAGCGGGGAATTGAAGGGGCCCCGGTCACGACCGAACCGCGCGGCATGGGATGCGGAGGGCTCACAGGCTCTCGCCCGGAAGGGGTGTAGGACAGTTGCATTTGAAAGCGGTCGAGATGGAGAATTTCAAGTCCTTCGGCGGCAAGATAACAGTGCCGTTGATGGAGGGCTACACAGCGGTCACGGGGCCGAACGGCTCGGGGAAGTCGAACATTACCGACGCGATCATGTTCGTGCTGGGGCCCAAGAGCTCCAAGGCCGTCCGCGCCGGCAAGCTGACCGACCTGATATTCGACGGCGGGAAGTCCAAGAACAAGGCGGGCCACATGAAGGTCTCGCTCGTCTTCGACAACACCGACCGCCTCATGCCGTGGGACGACGACGAGGTCCGCCTCACGCGCTACGTCAAGCTGTCCGACAACGGCACGGACTACAGCTCGTACTTCTACGTCAACGACCGCAAGTCCACCATGTCCGAGTTCGACAGCCTTCTCACGAAGGCCAGGATATCCGCCGACGGGTACAACCTGGTGCAGCAGGGCGACGTCACCCGCATCGTCCAGATGGGCAACCTGGAGAGGCGCCGCATCATCGACGGCATCTCCGGGATAGCGAGCTTCGACGCCGACATCGAGAAGGCCAGGGGCGAGAGGACCGAGGCCGAGACCAACCTGGACAGGATCGGAATCGTCATGGACGAGCTGACCGTCCAGATCCAGAGGCTGGACCGCGACAGGCAGGACGCCCAGAAGTACCTGGACGCCCAGGCGGCGCTCGAGATCGCCAAGGCCCAGCACGCCCACCGCAGGCTCCAGATGGAGACCTCGAGGCAGACCAGCATCACCGAGCAGGTCACCCGCCTGGAGCAGAGGATCGCCGACGACGGCCGCGCCAAGGCGGAGCTGGAGGAGGCCCGCACGGTCAAGGAGCGCGAGATCGCAGAGAAGGAGCGCGAGATCGCGGACAAGATCGGCCCGGAGTACACCGAGCTGAAGAAGAGGATCGAGAACGCCAAGATCGACCTGGCCACCAAGAGGAACAGCGTCGAGACCGCCCAGGCCGACATGGAGGAGCAGGACGGGTTCAGGCAGGCGTTCGAGGAGTCCATAGCGGACAACAACGCCCAGGCCAGCATGCTCAGCCAGAACCTGGAGGACCTGCGCTCGAAGCTGGCGGAGTCCGAGGACGAGAAAAAGAAGGCCGAGGCCGAGGAGGCCCAGGTCTCCGAGGACATCTCCAAGACCGGCGGGGAGCAGAAGGAGCTCCAGCAGCGCCTCGACGCGCTCGACGCGCAGTTCGATGCGGGTACGGAAGCGCTCAGGACAGCGCAGGGCGTGCTCTCCAAGGCGGAGGCCGCGGCCGACGAGGCCCATTCCGCCGTCGCGACGCTGGACGAGAGGATCCAGGGCATAGATTTCGAGATCAAGGACGCCAAGTGGAGCCTGGAGCAGCTGAAGGCCGAGGCCGGGCCCGGCACCGAGGACTTCGGCCAGAGGATCCTGGAGGCCAAGCGCAGGGAGACCGAGCTGGAGAAGCAGGAGTCCGAGCTCGATTCAGCCTACCGCAGGATCGACGCCGAGTACAACTCGCTGCAGGCCGAGAAGAAGGTGTCCGACAGGATGAACCGCGGCAGCGCCGCGGTGGAGGCCATACTCGCGCTGAGGAACCGCGGCGAGATGCGCGGAATCCACGGGACGATCCAGGAGCTGGCCACCGTCGACAAGGAGTACGAGACCGCCCTGTCCGTCGCGGCGGGCGGGAAGATGATGGCCGTCGTCGTGGACGACGATCAGGTCGCGGCGGACGGCATCGCCTACCTGAAGAGGGAGAGGCTCGGGCGTGTCACGTTCCTTCCCCTGACGAAGATGATGGGCGGGAAGCCCCGCGCCAAGGCGATCATCTCGGAGAAGGACTCCGAGGGGTACGCCATCAACCTCATCGACTTCGACCCGAAGTACCAGAACGCCTTCTGGTACGTGCTCGGGGACACTCTCGTCGTCAAGGACATGGACGCCGCCCGCAGGATCATGGGCGGCATCAGGATCGTCACCCGCGCCGGGGAGCTCATCGAGGCCTCCGGAGCCATGGTCGGCGGTACCATCAGCCAGCAGGGCATGATGAAGTTCGGCGCCGCCTCGGAGGACAAGCTGGCCGAGGTTGGCGAGAGGCTCAGGAGGGCCCAGGAGGCGCTCTCCGACGTGCGCGCGAAGCTCAGGGAGGTCCGCGACGAGATCCGCGGCATCGACGACGAGATGAGGCGCGTCTCCTCGTCCGGAATGGAGCAGAGGGAGCAGATGGCCCAGACCAAGGGCCGCGTCGCCGAGCTGGAGAAGACCAGGAAGACCGCGTCCGAGGAGATGCAGGCGGCCCGCTCGAGGATGTCCGCCGCGGATTCCGAGCTGGAGAAGGCCCGCGCGGCGTTCACTGCCGAGTCGGATAAGATGGCGCAGGTCTCCGGCGAGCGCTCGAAGGTCAAGGAGCGCATGGCGCAGATCGCTCCAGTGGAGCTCCAGGCGAGGATACAGGCGGTCCGCACCAGGCTGTACGGCCTCAAGGACGCCATCAACGAGCTGAGGATGCAGATCAACGGCGCGGAGACCGAGATAGTCGGGCTGGGGAAGCAGAACGAGTCCCTGAAGGTCCAGCTGGACTCCGTCGTCCGTGCCATCGACACTGACCGCGCCCAGATAGAGGAGGGCACCGCTGCGATGGAGCGCGCCAAGGTGGATCTGGAGGCGCTCAGGAGGATCGAGTCCGAGATGGAATCGGGCATCGAGGACCTCCGCAACCAGAAGGACGCTCTCAATGAGGCGAAGTACCGCCTCGATGCGGACATCCGCGAGAAGGCCAAGGACATCGAGAACGCCCAGGCGTCCGCCGAGTCCTTCAGGGCCCAGCTGATCCAGGCCGCGGAGGCCGTGGAGCAGTGCAGGGCGGAGGTCGCCGCCATAACGATAGAGGTGCCGGAGCCGATCCCCTCGGAGGAGGAGATCCGCCGCACCATCAGGACCCACGAGGCCACGCTCGCGCGCATCGGCAACGTGAACCTCAGGGCGATCCAGGACTACGAGGAGAGGAAGACCAGGTACGATTCGCTGGCGGCCGAGGTGGAGGCGCTGAGGCGCCACATCAAGGAGCTGTCCGACCTGGTGGACTCCCTGACCGCGAAGAAGAAGGGTCTGTTCATGAAGTCCTACGACGCGGTCGACGAGAACTTCAGGGCGATATACTCGCAGCTCTCGGGCGGAGGGGAGGCCTTCATGGGCCTGGAGAACGAGGACGATCCGTTCCTTGGAGGATTGATGATTAACGCGAAGCCCAGGAACGGCAAGCTCCTGAGGCTGGAGGCGCTGTCCGGAGGGGAGAAGTCCCTGACGGCCCTCTCATTCATATTCGCGATCCAGGAGTACCAGCCGTCGCCGTTCTACGTGCTCGACGAGGTGGACATGTTCCTGGACTCCGTGAACGCGGAGATGGTCGCGAAGAGGGTGCGCGAGAGCTCGGCGAAGGCGCAGTTCATACAGGTCTCGCTGAGGAAGGTCACGCTCGCGCTGGCCGATCACCTTATCGGGGTGACCAGGCCGCCGACCGGGATCAGCAGGGTGATTATGCAGCCGGACCTTGCGGAGGTCTCCCGCTACGAGGGGGAGGCGGCCGGCAGGGGCGAGGAGGCGAACTGAGATGGATGGGAACACAAGGATGGAGGAACTGGAGCAGCACCTGCTGTTCCACAGGGCGCTCGCCGACGACGACGAGTCGCTCAGAAGGATAGGGGGATACATGGACATCCTCTCCCGGGCCGAGACCGGGGAGAGGCTCCAGGACCCCGTGGACGAGTCGATACGCGCCGTGTTCAGCCTGGTGCTGGAGAGCGGCATCGACCCCTGGGAGGTCAACCTCTCGGAGTTCGTCAGGATGTACGACGCCAAGGTCACCAGCGACCGCTTCGACATGATCGTCGCCGGGAAGCTGCTGCTCATGGCCTGGAGGATCCTGAGGATGCAGTCCGAGTCGACCGTGGCGAGGAGCGAGCCTCCCGTGGAGGTCGTCGAGGAGGAGCTGGACGACTCGTTCTTCTACGAGGACGATTCGCTCTTCGTTCCGGAGGTCAGCTTCAGGGAGGCCTTCCAGAGGCAGACCGAGCGCCCCGTGACCGTGTACGAGCTCATCGACGCGTTCGAGGACGCCCGCAGGGAGATCGAGATCCAGAGGGAGCGCGAGAGGGTCCGCAGGGAGCTGAGGGCGAAGGAGCCCGCCAGGTTCGACAACAAGGCCCACGACGAGGACGACGAGCGCGATGTTGAAGCGGTCTGGTCCAGGATCGAGAGGCTCGGCACCGGGCAGATCGACATCAGGGACCTGTACACCGGGGACCTGAGGGAGAACCTGACCACGTTCGTCTCGGTGCTCCACCTGGTGAGGGACGGCAGGCTCAGCGTCTGGCAGGACGAGCTCCCCCGCGGGACCATCTACCTGGAGATCAAGACCGAGTGGACCTCCGGCACCCTGGAGGACTCCCCGGACATGCTCAGGCCCGAGGCGGTGAACCGAGTTGGAGGCGAAGGGCGCCGTCGAGGCGGCCCTCTTCTCGAGCTCGGAGAACCTGAGGATCTCCGACATAGCGGAGAGGACCGGGTTCCCCGAGGAGGAGGTCCGCACCGCGCTGATGGACCTGCGCAGGGAGTACGACGACAGGGACTCGGCGATTGTCATCGCGAAGATCGGCTCCGAGTTCCGCATGATGCTCCGCTCCGAGTACTCAGACTACACCGGGAAGTTCGGCAAGGCGGAGATGTCCGGCGGCCTGATGCGCACGCTGAGCACCATCGCGTACAACCAGCCCGTGCTGCAGTCCGACCTGGTGAAGACCCGCGGCCCGAGGGCCTACGAGGACGTGCACGCGCTGGAGGAGATGGACTTCGTCTCCGCGAAGCGCGTGGGGCAGACCAAGGAGCTCACCACCACCAAGAGGTTCTCGGAGTACTTCGGGATAGGCTCGACGCGCAAGGCGGACATCCGCAAGTGGATCGAGGCGCAGGCCTCGAACCAGCGCCCGCCCGAGGGCGGGAGCGAGTGAATCGCTGAACGGCAACCGTGCCGGCCGTCATGGCCAGCACGTGCCGTTTGCCGAAACGCATTCCTGTCAGGCAGTCCTCCGGAGCCACACGATGGCTCTGGGGCAACCCGCCTGTTGTAAAGCATTCGGATGCTCCCGGGTCATTGCGACGCCTCCGTATAATTGCGAGGCGTATAGAGAAACATTATATCTCCATAGACGGCTGGCCATCCGTTTCAGATGACCGCCAAGACCATCGATCCCGCAGCCAAACGTGGAAGCGGGTCCAGCAGAAAGAGCGCGATCGGCCGTGACGCCGTCAGGCGGTGAGGCGGTACCGTGTCTCTCATGGGAAGGCTCGACGAGCTGTCCGCCAGCTTCAAGGTCCGCAGGGCGTGGCTGGCGTTCGCCGTCGTCGTGTTCATAGCGGTCATCGTGATCCCGGCCGTCTTCGTGGTCACCAAGGTGTTCACGGACTGGGATCTCGTGCAGGGCATCCTCGACGACCCGTCCTCGATGGCCGTCATCGAGGGCGCCGTGTGGAACTCGTTCAGCATCGCGTTCATCGTCACGATGATCGACATCGTCGTCGGCCTGCCGATGGCGTGGATCATGGTCCGCAGGGACTTCAAGGGCAAACGGTGGCTCGACACCCTGCTCGACATGCCCCTGGCCTTCCCGACCGCCGTCCTCGGAATATCGGTGGTCATGTTCTGGGGGGCCCCGGAGGGGGTCACCATACCCGGGCTGGGGCTGGATCTGTCGCCGTACATGATGCTGATTCTGCTCCACATCATCTTCACCTATCCGTACATGGTCCGCTCGCTCTCGGGTATCCTGGAGCAGATCGACATCAACTACGAGACCGCGGCCATGACCCTCGGCGCGTCCAAGTGGACCGCCGTGAGGACCATCACGCTCCCCCTGTTCCGCGCCGGACTGGCGACGGGATTCATCCTGTGCTTCGCGAGGTCCCTGTCGGAGACCGGCGGGACGTACATCGCCCTTACCATGATGGGCGTCCAGAGCTCCTTCTTCACCGGTCCCACGTTCATCAGCTGGCTGAAGAGCGACGTGGGCTCGACGGACTCCCCGGAGGTCATGGGATCGATGATCCTCATCAGCGTCATCATGATCATCCTGGCGCTGATCCTTCTGGTGGTGGTCAAGTGGATCATCGCCAGGTTCCGCATCCCGTTCAACAAGGTCTGGCCCGAGCTGGGCCGCAAGGTCAGCCGCGGGCCGCTCCCGAAGGTGAAGGACATCCTGACCCTGGCGTTCCTCGTGATCGTGGTCCTGCTGCCCTCGTTCTACATATTCATGTACCTGACCGAGCCGTCGCCGTCCATAGACTACGGGACCCTGATGTCCTCGATAGGGACGTCGTTCCTGGTGGCGGGAGTGGCGGTCGCCGTGGACATCGTCCTGGGCGTGCCGCTGTCGCTGTACATCGCCAGGAACCGCAACGGGAAGCTCGCGGGGATTCTCGACGGCCTCGTCAACGTCCCTCTGATCATACCGACCACCGCCCTGGGATTCTCCCTGGCGCTGTTCTGGGGGAGCTTCGGCGCGGGCGACTCGATGGCGCTGCTCCTGGTCATCCTCGGGCACATCTCGTTCACGTACCCGCTGGTGGTCCGCAACCTCATCGGAGCGATCGAGGAGGTCAACCCCGAGTGCGAGGAGGTCGCGATGACCCTCGGCGCCAAGCCGTTCCAGGCGTTCAGGAGGATCCTGATGCCGATCATCAAGTCGTCCGTCATGGCCGGCGCGATCCTTGCGTTCACCAGGTCCCTGGGTGAGACCGGTGCGACTCTCTCGATCAGCTCCTCGGTCAACACCGTGCCGATCTACATCACCCGGCTCGTGGAGTCCGGGGACTACACCGAGGCGGCCATGTGCTCGATAATACTGATCGCCGTATGCTTCGTCCTGATGATGGCCGTCAGGGCGCTCACTCACAGGAGGCAGGGACGCGATGCCTGAGATAGTCCTGGAGGACCTCTGCAAGAACTTCGGCGACACCGTCGCCGCCGACCACCTCGACCTCAGGATAGAGGACGGGGAGTACATCTGCATCCTCGGCCCGACGGGAGCCGGGAAGACAACCTGTATGAGGATGATCTGCGGCCTCACACGTCCGGATTCCGGCAAGGTAATCCTGGGCGGCAGGGACGCGACCAACGACTCGCCGGACCTGAGGAACGCGACCATGCTGTCGCAGACCTACGCGCTGTTCCCTCATCTCACAGTTTACAACAACGTCATGTTCGCCCCGAAGACCAAGGGATGGCCGGAGGCGGACTCCAAGCAGATCGTCAGGAGCATGCTGCACATGGTCCACCTGGACCAGAAGGCGGACTGGATGCCCGGGGAGCTCTCCGGCGGTCAGCAGCAGCGCATCGCGCTCGCACGCGCGCTCGCGTCGGGTTCGAAGATCCTCCTGCTGGACGAGCCCCTGAGGGCTCTGGACGCCCGCCTGAGGATCGACCTGAGGAAGGAGCTCAGGTCCCTCGCGAAGGAGATGGGGCTGACATGCATACACGTCACCCACGACCAGGACGAGGCCCTGGAGATGGCGGACCGCATCGCGATCATCCGCAGGGGCCGCATCATACAGTTCGGCACCCCGCGCGAGGTATTCGACGACCCGGCGACGCCGTTCGTGGCCAACTTCGTCGGCAGGTCGAACATCATCGTCGGCACCGTCGTGGGACACCCGGACGGCATGACCGAGGTCGAGGCCGCCGGCGTCAGGTTCCTGGCCCGCCCGTCGGATCTTCCCGAGGGCGCGGAGGCGGTGCTCGCAGTCAAGATTGGATTCACCAAGCTGTCCAAGCCCGGCAAGGAGGACGCCGCACCCGGATTCGTCCGCGGGAGGGTGGAGCGCGTGCTCTACGAGGGCGCGACCATCACCGTCGAGGCGTCGGTGGACGGGCTGGGGCTCATATCCGCGAAGCTCCCTAACAGGAAGTACGAGGACTACGCGGCCGGCGACACCGTGGAGGTGTCCTGGCCGGCATCGAAGGCGAACGTTTTCCCGATGCCCGAGTGCGGGCTCGAGGAGGAGATGAGGTTGGACCGATGGCCAGGATCAAGCTCGACAGGATTTCCATGCGCTTCGGCGACTTCTACGCCGTCAGGGACATCTCCCTGGAGATCGGCAACGGCGAGTACGTTACCGTCCTCGGGCCGTCCGGATGCGGGAAGACCACGCTCATCAAGGTCATCGCCGGGATCTGGACGCCGACCGAGGGGAAGGTCTACGTGGACGGCCAGGACGTCACCGGCGTTCCTATGGAGGACCGCGACGTCGGATACGTGTTCCAGAACATCGCGCTGTTCCCCATGATGACCCTCAAGGACAACGTTGAGTACAGCCCCAGGGTCAAGGACCAGGGCAAGGCGAGGATGGAGGAGCTGTCCGAGGAGTACCTCAAGCTGGTGGGCATGTTCCAGAGGGCCGGGCTCCTGCCGGACGAGCTGTCCGGAGGGGAGCAGCAGAAGGTCGCCATCGCACGCGCGCTCGCATCCGGCTCCAAGATGCTCATGCTCGACGAGCCGCTGTCCGCGCTGGACGCGCGCGTACGCGTGGAGCTGAGGTACGAGCTCCGCAGGATTGTCAAGAAGCTCGGCATCACCGTCCTTCACGTCACGCACGACCAGGAGGAGGCGATGTCCGTGTCGGACCGCATCGTCCTGATGCGCTACGGCTCCATCGCCGAGACCGGATCCCCGCTGGAGATGTACAGGCGCCCCAAGTCGGTGTTCGCCGCGAACTTTATCGGCGAGACTAACCTGCTGGAGTGCACCGTGTCCGACTGGTCCAAGAGCGGGAAGACCCGCGTCACGCTGCGCGGCGGCCGCGAGGTCCGCGTCTCGAAGACCAACTTCCGTCCCGGCGACGCGGTCGTCGTCTCCGTCAGGCCGGAGCACGTCTACCCGGCGAACGACGGCATACACGCGACCGTGAAGTCCGTGGTGTTCGTCGGCACGTACTGGCGTGTCAGGACCGTGGCGGAGAGCAGTGATTATATCCAGTACAACGTTCCTGCAGAGGACGAGGTCCCCGAGGTGGGCGACGAGGTCTTCCTTGTGCTGAACAAGAAGATGACCGTCGTGTTCCCGCGCCCGGAGGGCGGAATCGAGGAGGAGATTAGGCTTGAGTAAGGATTCTGCGAACCTTCTTGGATGGTTCGGCAAGAGGAAGGAGGGGGTCGTCACGGACGGCCTGCGCGCCATGTCCCTCTCCGTCCAGGACTGCGTCAGGGAGCTCGGCCTCGCCGTGCGCGCCATGGGCGACGGCGACGCCCCGTCCGCCAGGAAGGCCATAGAGAGGCTCTTCAAGTGCGAGCACGAGGCGGACGCCCAAGAGGACGAGCTCTGCAACCAGATCAGCATCGGCGAGCTCGGGGCCCAGGAGAGGGAGGATCTCATGCACTTCATCCGCAAGACCGACAAGATCGCCAACTGGAGCAAGGAGGCGGCCATCGGCATCCAGCTGGTGGACGAGGTCGGCCTGGAGGTCCCCAGGAGGATCTGGGACATGCTCGCCCAGTCGGTCTCCGACCTGGAGTCCGAGGTGCGCAACCTGGCCAACGCCATCAACATGATGGGCATGGAGAACTCCAACGTCATGGAGTGCGTCCGCGGGGTCAGGGAGATGGAGAGGACCATCGACCGCGCCTACTTCGACATCACCAAGGCGATCTTCTCGTCCGACATGGACCACAGGTCCATCATCATGATGTCCCGCATCATCGACTCCATCGAGATGGCCGCGGACACCTGCAAGGGATGCTCCGACACCGTCGCCATCCTCCACTACGCGAAGAGGCTGCGATGACCCTTTTCGGTGCCAACGGCGTCCGCGGGATAGTCAACAGGGACATCACGCCGGAGGTTGCCCTCCAGCTGGGAAGGGCAATAGGTCGCACGTTCCAGGGCACGGTGGCCATCGCCGCCGACGCCAGGGACTCGTCGCCGGCGCTGAAGGCCGGGGTGTGCTCCGGGATGATGGAGGTAGGGGCCGAGGTCGTGGACCTCGGGATACTGCCCACTCCGGCGCTCCAGATGTACGTCCGCGACCATCCTGCGATCGCGGGAGGCGTCATGGTCACCGCGTCGCACAACACCCAGGAGTACAACGGTCTGAAGCTGGTGCTCCAGGGGGGCATCGAGGCCACCCGCGAGGACGAGCAGGCCCTGGATGCGTTCTACTCCCGCGAGATAGCCGGCGAGCCCTGGTCCGGCGTGGGCGAGTGCCGCACCGAGCGCGGGGCGGTCGAGAGCTACGTCGACGCCATCGTGGCGAACGTCGATGCCGAGGCGATCCGCAAGGCGAAGCTCACGGTCTGCGTGGACTGCGCGAACGGCGCCGCCGGTCTGACCACGCCGCATATCCTCAAGAGGCTCGGGGTGGACTCCGTGATCCTGGGAGGGGACCCGCTGGGCTACCCCCGCAGGGAGAGCGACCCCATCCGCGAGAACCTCGCCGACCTGATGACGGTAACGCCCGCCATACACGCCGACTTCGGCATCGCCCACGACGGGGACGGGGGCCGCGCGATCTTCGTCGACGGGGACGGAAACTACATAGACGGCGATATCGCCGGGGCGCTCGTCGCCAGGAGCATACTGGAGGACGAGAAGGGCAAGGTCGCCACGCCCATCAGCTCGTCCATGGTCCTGCAGGACACCGTGGAGGCGTCGGGAGGTCTGATGCGCTACACAGCGATCGGCTCCCACGAGGTCGTCCGCAAGATGATCGAGAGCAAGGCCGTCTTCGGCGTCGAGGAGAACGGCGGGATGGTGTTCCCGGCGGTCCAGATGTGCAGGGACGGCGGCATGGCGCTGGCCAAGATGCTGGAGATCGTCGCCAAGGGAGGCAGCCTGGCCGAGCAGGTCGCGCAGCTCCCTGTGTATCACACGGTCAAGGTCCGCGTCGAGTGCGCGGACGAGGCGAAGGCCGCCCTGCTGGACATGTTCGTCTCGGAGGCGCAGGAGGGAGGCTACCACACCGACATGACCGACGGTCTGAAGGTCTCCTGCGACGACGGATGGCTCCTGCTGAGGCCGTCCACCACGGAGCAGTGCTTCAGGATATACTCCGAGGCGAAGGATCAGTCCGTGGCGGAGGAGCGCGCTCAGACGACCGCAGACCACGCGGCCCAGTTCCTGGCCGGGTTCAAGCCCCAGGTCAGTCGAGGCTCTTCGCGTGAACCGCGAGGACCTCGTTTATCATCCTCGCGGCCAGAATCGATGTGATGCCGGAGGGGTCGGCCGGAGGGCAGACCTCGTTGACGTCGAAGCCCACGAGCCTGTCGCCGATCTGGTTTATCGCCCTCTTGACGTCGATCGGGAGCAGCCCGAAAGGCTCGGGCGTTCCGGTCCCGGGGGCGTACGCCGGGTCGATGCCGTCGATGTCCAGGGTGAGGTACACCTTCTCCGCCTTGACGGAGTCCAGCGCCTTCTCGACGGCCTTGGAGATCCCCATGTCCATGATGTCGTAGGAGCTGATGAACGGGACCACGTCGTCCCTCTCCAGCTCCTCGGCGCCGATGGCCCTGGCGCCCAGGACGAACACGTTGTCCAGGCCCAGGTGCTCCGCCGCGCGCCTCATGACGCAGGCGTGGCTGTTGGGAGTCCCCAGGTACTCGTCCCTGGAGTCCAGGTGAGCGTCGATCGAGATGAGCGCGATGCTCCTCTCCGGGAAGGCCCTGATGATGGGGATGTTGATGGAGTGCTCCCCGCCCATGGCGACGGTGAACTTCCCGTCGCGTATAGCCGGTGCCACGGCGAAGTCGACCTCCGCGAACATGTCCTCGGGGAGGATGAAGTCGTCGCAGTTGCCGTAGTCGCACACCTCGAGGGTCCTCTGGTGGATCCCGTGCTCGAAGTGTATCTCCTCAAAATTGTAGGAGGCCCGCCTTATGGCGGTCGGGGCCTCCCTGGCGCCCGCTTTGAAGCAGGCGGTGTGGTCGTACGGGATTCCGAAGATGACCGCTTCCGCGTCACTGTATTCGGACTCCGCGCCGGCGTAGGCGATCCCGTACGACATCGGTTCGCCTCACATTATCTTGTATCTGCCCATGGCCTCGAGGTACAGGATCTCCCCGCCCTCGGTCAGGGGCTGCTCGTGGTCCGCGTTGATGGGGATCGAGATCTGCTCGAAGGTCTCCATGTCCATGATGAGGGCCTCGGCGTCGCTGAGGGTCAGGATCTGTCCCTTCCTCTTGTCGATGACGGGCACCTGGACCTTCGTGCTGACGGGTCCGACGATGGACTTCTTCGCGCCGGTGAAGATGCTGACCGCGTCGACGTTGGCCTTGGCGGATCCGTGCTTTCCGGGCTTGGATGTCGTGATCTTGATGATCTTGCAGGGCTCGTCGTCGACGTTGACGTACCTGCCCTCTTTCAGTTCCCTGATCTCTTTCATCTCCCACATAGGACTCACTCTCTGAATTTAGATGCCCTCCGGCTTACGGCCGGAAGTTCACCCCCGACTCGGAGGCGTCGATACGCATGCATGTTGCGCTCATGCTATCTGGGTCACCCCTACGGGCGGTTGGGGATATTAAGATTGCGCGTAAAATAGGGATTTCAGCGCCTCTTCTGCCCTCTGGGACCCTTCTGGGGCCTCTTCCTCCCGTTCCCGCCCTTGGACTTCTGGGGCTTCTTGGGCGGGTCGGGGTACTTCTTCCTGATCTCGGCCACCCTGGTGCGGAACTCCTCGTTGAGCCTGTCCCCGACGAACTCGCCGTGGTACTGGTCGATCTTCGCGGCGATGAGCACCTTGCCGGCCAGCGCCCTGGCGATCTTCCCGCGCTGCCAGTAGGGGGCGCGGTGCACGTCGGGGTGCTGGTAGATGATCCCGTGCTTGGGCCCGCGCTTGCCGGACCTCATGCTCCTGAACATGGCCTTCTCGGCGCCCAGGAGCTGCACGGTGGACGACGGGAGGGACGCGAGCCTCTCCAGCCCTCCGGCGAGGGACACCAGCCTGGCGGCCAGCGGCCCGCCGAGCATGGCGCACATGTTGGGGCAGCCCTCCTCCACGATGCCCTGGATGTACGCCTCGGTCCTCGCCTCGTCGTCGTACAGGCGGTCCAGCGTGTCCGCCAGGTCCATGACCGCGCGGAGGTCCTCGTCGTCCATGTCGGCGCCGATGGACTCGATGTCGAGCCCGAGCTCCTCCTTGACGGAATCGCGGTCCCCGAATCTGGCTATGAGCTCGGCGTACCTCTCGTCGTGGGCGTAGTCCGCGAGCTCCGGGAAGTGCATCCCGTACCACTCGTGGAGCCTCTCGCTGTACAGGTTGATCGTCGCTATCTGATCGTCCAGGCTCCTGATGGCCTGCACCAGGTTCCTGTCCCTGGGCACGGGCTCGGAGGTCCTGAGCCTGCCGAGGCCGACCATGACCTCGTGCATGAACGCGTCCTCGAAGCCGTAGTCCTGCGCCTTGATGAAAGAGGAGTCGAACATCATCGGCTTCCCGAGGGCGGACTGCCTGCGGTCGGAGACCGAGGGCTTCTCGACGCCCTCCACAAGCTCCCTCTCCTCGTCCAGGATGCCCCCGCGCTGCATCAGCGCCAGCTTCTCGGCGGCGGCCTGGGCGTCCTTGGGCATGAGCCTCTTGTCGAGTATCCTGCAGGACTTCTCGTCCACCAGGAAGCACCCGAACCACTTGGTCACCAGTATCGCCATCGGAGCACCCCCAGCTTCGCGAGCTCGGAATCGGGAAGGTCCTCGGCGTCCGGGCAGAGCATCTGCAGGCGGGCCTGGAACTCCAGCTCCTCGACCCTGTTGTAGGCCTCCTCGAGCGTGGATCCCTGCGCGAGGGTCCCGTGGCGGTCCATGATCATCACCTGCGACGAGGCGTTGGCGCGGACGGCCTCCACGAGCTCCTCGGTCCCGGGCGTGATGTACGGGATGGTGGCGACCTTCCCGAGGAGCAGAGCGCCCTCGGGCGTCAGGTTGCACCTGAGCTTTCTCCCGTTGACCGTGAGCGCCACGCCGTACAGCGGGTGCACGTGGACGACCGCGTTGGTGGAGGGGTTGGCGTTGTAGAGCGCCAGGTGGAAGCGCGTCTCTATCGACGGCTTCGGCCCCGAGATCACGGTGCCGTCCATGGCGACCTTGACGAGGTCCTCGGGCTTCAGCAGGCCCTTGTTCCTGCCGCTCGGCGTTATCAGCACGCAGTCCCCGCAGCGGACGCTCATGTTGCCCCCTGCGGACACGGTCAGCTTCCTGTCGTACAGCCTGGCGCACGTCTCGATCAGCGCCCTCCTCGCCTCGGTCTCGTCCATGTTCAGTCCCTCATGATCCCGATCTCGCTGGGCTTCAGGATGCCCTTCTCGGTGATGAACCCGGTCACGAGCTCGGCGGGCGTGACGTCGAACGCGGGGTTCAGCGCCTTGGAGCCCTCCGGGGCGATCCTGTGGCCGGCGACGACGTTCACCTCGTCCTGCGACCTCTGCTCGATGACGATGCCCTTCCCATCCTTCATGGCCGGGTCGAACGTGGATACCGGGGCGGCCACGTAGAACGGGATGCCGAAGTGCTTCGCGGCGATGGCCTTGTCGAAGGTCCCGATCTTGTTGGCGAAGTCCCCGTTGGCGGCGATCCTGTCGGCGCCGGTGATGATGAAGTCGACGCCCTGGCTCATGTAGTAGGCGGAGGCGCCGTCGGGGATGATCCTGTGCTCGATGCCCTCCTGGCCCAGCTCCCATGCGGTGAGCTGCATGCCCTGGAGGCGCGGGCGGGTCTCGGACACGTAGACGAAGAAGTCCTTGCCCGCGTCGTGGGCGGCCCTCATGGGGGCGAGCGCCGTTCCGACGTCGACGGTCGCCAGGGCGCCGGCATTGCAGTGGGTCATCAGCTTCATGCCGTCCTCGATGAGCTCGCCCCCGTACTTCCCGATGAGCCTGCACTTGTCCACGGTGGTCTGGGCGTACTCGTCGGCGGCTGCGACGGGGTCCTGGCCTGTCCCGAGCCTCTCGACCATCCAGTCGACGGCATGGAACAGGTCGTAGGCGGTGGGCCTGGCCGCTTTTATCTCCGAGGCGGCCTGCTGGATGTCCTCCCCGTTCAGTGCCGCCAGGCACATCCCGTACGCGGCGGTGGCGCCGATGGACGGCGCACCGCGGGTGGTCATGTTCCTGATGGCCTCGGCCACGTCCCTGTGGTCCTCGAAGCTCACGATGACCAGCTTGGCGGGGAGCTCCCTCTGGTCGATCATCACGGTCCTCCCGTTCTCGAACCAAACGGCCCTGATGTCCTTCCTGACTCCGTCTACGACAGCCTTCATGTTAACGCCCGCGTGATGGGCCGTCGGCATATTAATGTGCGCGGGCGCGCGTCCGCTCCAAGCGAACGCGGATGCTGAGGGAAACACGTCGCGCCTTCCATATCTTATTTAAGCCGAACCCGTATCCTCCTGCACATGACCGACGGCCCCCTGACCGATTTCGAACTCTACTACACCAAGAACGGACTGGTGCAGGTATCAAACGACGTCAGGCGCCAGATCCTACACGAGCTGGAGACCAAGAACCTCTCGCTCACCGATCTCTCCAAGATCACCGGCAAGGCGCAGTCCACGCTGTCCGTCCATCTGGACAAGATGATCAGCGAGGGCCTCATAACGGTCCACGACGACCCGGAGGACAGCAGGAGGAAGGTGTACTCGCTCATCTCGGTCATGCTCGCGTACTCCAAGCCCCCGTCCGACGAGGCCATGACCATCGCCATGAAGGTCCTGTCCGAGGTCGCCGACGACCCCATACGCACCCGCGACGCCCTGGCCAAGTTCATCTTCCTGGGCTTCGACGGCATGGGCCTGTCCGTGGGCCCGATGGCCACGATCCTGGGGTCCATCCACGCGATGGCCCTCGGAGGCATCCTCTCGGGCAAGAACATCGAGGACACCGTCGCCAACGCCAGGGACTACTACAAGAAGATGGGGTTCGGGGACGCCAGCATCTACTCGCTGAACCCGCTGTCCGTCATCATCAAGGACGACCTGTCCTTCACCGAGGACTCCGCCAAGTCCCTTGGGTACTACGCCACGGGATTCTTCTCGAAGATCCTCGAGGACGCCACCGGCAAGGCGTACGTGGTCGTGTCGAGCGAGGTGTTCGGCACCGACTGCAACTACTTCAGGTTCACACTGGAGCCGGTCGCGCCCAAGCAGTGACGCTCATCTGGCGCGCTCGAACGTGAGGAGGACGCCGTTGCCCAGAGTCTCAGTCGAGACCAGGGTCATCTTTATCCCGCCTTCTGCCACCCATCCGTCCCCGTCGCACGGGGTCGGAGCGGTGCGGCCACCTATCACGAGGCCGCCGACGTACACGGAGTACCTGTCGACGAGCCCGGCCCTGAAGAACGAGGCAATGGTCTCGCCGCCGCCCTCGACCAGGATGTTCTCGATCCCGATCTCCTCGGCCAGCTCCTCGAGGACGGCCTCGAGGTCGATGGTGTCGGTGCCTGCGCGGATGGTCTCCTCGCAGTCCCACTCCCTGTCGCACGACTCGAGCGTCACCATGACGGTGGGCGCCCTCTCGTCGAGGATCCTCGCCTCGTCGGGGGTCCTGCCGTGCGGGTCGAGGACGATCCTCACGGGGTTGCTGTCGTAGTCCAGGTCCTTTAGCGTCAGGTGCGGGTCGTCGGCTATGACGGTACCCACTCCGACGAGTATCGCGTCGTACTTCCTGCGGAGCCCCTTGGCCCTGGCCTTGTCCTCGTCGGAGGAGATGGAGACCTGGGTCCTGTCGGCGCCGGCGATCTTGCCGTCGGCGGACATTGCGCAGTTGACGTGGACGAACGGCCTCACTGCCTCACCCCCGGCGTGACCGTGAAGCGGTACACGTCGTTGACCCTCTCGACCCCGAACTTGACGTCGAGGAACGACTCGAGCGTGTCCATCTGGCTCAGCAGGTGCCTGCTGATCCTGGAGACGTTGAAGGAGCTCTCGCCCTGGGCCATCGCCATGTACGGGAGCAGCTGGTCTGCGGTGTGCACGTCCATCGTGGCGCCGCTCCTCATCTCGTTGAGAAGGTCCTTGGCGGCGTCCCTCCCGCTGCGCTCGGGGGACTGGCCCCTGGCGGACAGCGCGTTGCTCCCCAGCATCCCGTTCTCGTACTCCGCGACGAGCACGAGTCCGGCTCCGCGGGAGTCCCCGTCGGTGTACTGAGTCTCGATCTCCACGTCGGCTATGGACGAGAAGACCTGGTCGCAGCTCTTCACCATGGCCTCGGGTATCCAGTCGGCCAGCCTCTGGCAGAAGCAGACCCCGCGGATGCGCTTGAGCTCGCCGAGCGTGTCCAGCCTGAGGGGCCGGATGTCCCCGATGGGGTCGAGGGTCGCGATGACCCTCCCGCCGCCCTGGGGGTAGAACCCGCGCTCGATGACCTTGACGTCCGCCGTGATCCCCATCCTGCCCATCATCGGGAACAGGAGGGACGAGTACGAGTCTATCGGAGGGGCCCACATGACGTTGGTCCCGCCGTTGATGTCCACGGTGAGCCTGCGGGTGTGGTTCCTCGCGGCGAGCAGCATCGCCTGCAGGACGAGGCTGATGCTCCCGGCGGAGCTGATGTTGACGTCGATGTCGTACACCTGCTCGGTCCCCGGGTAGAACAGAAGGTCCCCGGAGCCCATGGTGCACCCCTCGATCTCGGATCCGGCCATCTGGGCCACCGCCCTGACGGCGGCGACGTGCTGCTTGGAGAGGCCGTTGGTGGGCCTGTTCTCCCTTATGCGGGTCAGGTGGACCGGGATGCCCGTGACGGTGGACATGGCCACCGATGTGCGGACCATCTGTCCCCCTCCCTCTCCGCGGGAGCCGTCTATCTCGAGCATTTCCATGCCGGGAGCGATGTTGAACAGATAATTAGGGTTTTTGACAGGACTCCGTCTGGACGGATGAGAATGGGAGGATGGTGCGATTGCCGGGAATCGAACCCGGGTCAGAGGCTTGGGAAGCCCCCGTCCTAACCGCTAGACTACAATCGCGCAGGACGCCGATTGCCGTTATCCTATTTAACTGGCGGGTATGAGGCGTCCGAAACGCCGTCTGGACGCCGTTTCCGGGCCATGCGGTTGTCGCTCCGTGATTCTGTTTAAATAGAGCTTCCATATACTCGGGTCAAACGGACCCGTGGTCTAGGGGTTATGACGTCGCCCTTACAAGGCGAAGGTCGCCGGTTCAAATCCGGCCGGGTCCACCATGCTTGCATTTCCGCTGTTTTTCGGGAATCACCATTAAATAGGGCGACGCTCTGCCCTGTCCCAACGGACTCATGGTCTAGTTGGTTATGACGTCGCCTTCACACGGCGGAGGTCGCCGGTTCGAATCCGGCTGGGTCCACTCATATCTGTTCTCGAACCGTGCCCTCTGGCACCTTGTTCCGGCGTCGGCCCCCGCATCCCCGGACGCCATGCCCGCGCAGGGGCGAGGCGGGCACTTCACATCGCGAAGCGATCCTGAAAATGGTTGGCCGGCCGGGACACCTCCCCGACCGGCTTGATGGTTTTATCAGGCCGACGCCACGAAGAGCGTCTGGCCGGCTATGTTCTCCGCGGTGGGATCCACGGTGTTCCCGTCGGCGTCGGTGAACACTATGCCGTTGAACGCGTTGGCGTTCACCGTCGTTATGGTCGACGGGAAGCTCACCGACGTTATCCCGTACGTCGAGACCGTCTCGGCGCTCAGGAACGCGGCCCTGCCGCTCCCGATGGCGGTGACGTTCTTCTCGCCGCCCGAGGTGATGGTCGACGGGACGGTCAGCAGGCCGTCCTCGATGTACTCGGAGATGCCGGAGCCCAGCCCCGTCGCGGTGATGGTTCCGCGCGAGTCCGAGAACGTCACGCCCTCGGACGTGACCGTCTGGCCACCGCCACCGCCGCCGCCGTGCC
Organism: Thermoplasmata archaeon; assembly: GCA_030539565.1. Lineage (GTDB taxonomy): Archaea > Thermoplasmatota > Thermoplasmata > Methanomassiliicoccales > Methanomethylophilaceae > Methanoprimaticola. The sequence goes on from JAUNYA010000008.1 coordinate 21,939, forward strand.
CGCCCTGGGGCGCGTTGACGGCGCACACCGCCAGCAGAACCACGATGAACACCGCGGACACTGCGCAGAACCTCTTCGACGTCCTCGGCGTCATGGATATCGCCGTCAGCGAGATCTTGTTCTTCTTCGCCATCGTATCAGTCCCCTCTCGCCGGCACCAGGTCGTCATCGTCCTGGATGATGCCGTCGTCCGTTTTCACGCCCCTGTGCCTGTCGTACAGGTACTTGCAGAACCTCAGGACGAAGTACACGCCCCAGAGGACGGTGTAGCACACCAGCGTGTCCCCGTGCTTCCCTGAGAAGACGTCCGCTATGCCGCCGTTGAAGTTCCCGTACAGCCCGAATATGTGGACCCACAGCATGAGGTAGAAGATGTACGAGGTCCTCTGCAGCTTCTTCCAGCTGCTCTGCCTCATGTTAGCCCTGACGCAGTAGAACGAGCTGAGCATCAGCGGGATCATCAGCACCAGGAGCACGAGCGTGGCTATGCACGCGACGGTCCTCCCGGTGGACAGCTCCCCGTTGAAGAACTGGACGAACGAGTTGGCGTAGTAGATCATCTGCGCGAACCCCATGATGCATCCCATCACGGACAGCTCGGCCCTGACGGACTTGAGGCGCTTGGTGATCCGGTGGTCGGTGGGCAGGCAGCCCATGTACGCCACCACGGCGAACAGGGCCTCGGACAGGATGCCCATGGTGAGCATCGAGGTTATCTGGCGGTTGTCCGTGATCAGGTCGTATTCGAAGTACTTCGAGAACACGAAGTACGCCTCTATGACCACGACGACCGCGTACAGGATCACCCTGTACTTCCTAACGGGTTTGCTGGCTATCGCCATCAGGATCGCGAGCACCACGGCTACGATCAGAGCGTATTCTATAGTCTGTATTGACTTCACTCCCCATTTTTACGTAGTCGCAGTCGCACGATGCACGGGGCATCTGGCATGGGGATTCAGGGGAAAATCCGCGGCTACATGATTTAGGAATGCCTTAATCTATATACGCTATTGTGTTAAGCTATTAAGAGTAAAGACCACGCGGCTCCGTTGCAACCAGTTATATCCCAGCTCCATGATTCGAGGCCGATGGCAGAGATACAGGACGCCAGCCTCCCGGATACCCAGACCACCGAGGACGGCAGGCTTTTCGAGAAGGAGTTCGACATCGTCCTGGGCGGCGAGAAGAAGGACCACCCGTGCTACATCGGCGGGTTCAAGGTGGGGTCGGGAACCCTCTTCTATCTCTGCAGCCCCATCGACGAGACGATCCGCTACGGTTCCTTCCAGGAGCCGGAGAAGGGCACCATGAAGGCCGCCGTCGACGCGGCCGAGAAGGCGGCCAAGGAGTGGGCCAAGGTCCCGCCCGAGAAGCGCGCCTCGTACTTCCAGTTCTACCTCAACGGCCTGAAGGCCAGGAGGATGCACTACGCCGCCGTCGTGTCCATTGCGTCGGGCATGGTCAGGGAGGACGCACTCAACGAGGTCGACTCGCTGATCTCCGCGCTGGAGTCCATGATCGCCGAGGCCCCCGGCCTGAAGGTCAAGGGCGGGGGCGTGTGGGCGGTCATCTCGCAGCACAACTCCCCGCTGGCATCGCCCGTGGCCTACGCCGTCGGAGCCATGATCGCCGGCAACGCGGTGGTCATGAACCCGTCCAACCTGTGCCCGCTGACGATATTCGACTTCTACACCACCATCGAGAAGTTCGGCCTCCCCGGAGGGGTGCTGAACCTGGTGGTCGACAGGAACGAGGACGAGTCGACGCAGGAGCTGGCCAACGACATGAGGCTCCGCGGCGTCGCGGCCTCCGGATCCGGCAAGAGGATGGAGGACATGATGTTCCTGCAGGTGGACGACGAGCTGAGGTTCGTCAACAACCTCAAGGGCATGAGCCCCGCCATAGTCTACCGTCCGGGCGACATCAAGGCCGCCGCCAGGGCGATCATCGAGTCCGCGTTCTCCTACAGCGGCCAGAGGATCCACTCCTGCTCCAAGGTCATCGTGACCATGGACGAGCAGCAGAAGCTGGTGGACAACCTCTCGGAGATAATGAAGGACCTGAAGGTCGGCGACCCGATCTACGACACCACGTTCACCGGCCCGGTCATCGGGAAGGACGCGGCGGAGCAGTTCGAGGAGACCTACCTGGCGAACGCCGGGTTCGTGATCTCCAAGGCCCCGAAGTGCAGGGATTCCGACCAGCCGAACTACGTCTCGCCGATCATCGTGACCGGCCTGGACGAGGAGAACGAGCTCGGGTACATGGACTCGGGGCTCCCGATCCTCGACATCAAGGTCGTAGCCAACCTCGACGAGGCGTTCGAGGAGCTGTCCAACACCGAGTGCGGCATGTCCGCCGGCATATTCTCGAAGGACGCCAAGGCCATCTCCAGGTTCAGGGAGGAGGCCGACGTGCCCGTGACGTACGTCAACGAGAGCAGCAGGCGCCTCAGCCCCGTCGTCGGCCTCGATCTGAAGGCCTTCTGACATCGTTCAGGACCCGGACGTTCCTGGCCTTCCCCTTGAGGGATTTGGACAGGGCGTTCAGGTCCTTCTTCCTGTAGCAGGCGTGCGGCGCCATCGGCTGGAGCAGGATGAACTCGTCGTGCCCCTCGGTGACCTCCGCTATGGCGAGGACATCCTCCTGCGTCACCACCGTCGGGTCCATGACCACGGCGGTCACGAAGTCCACGCGGTTGGCGCGGGCCAGGTCCATGCTCCTCAACTGCTCCTTGCACGGGCGCTTTTCCAGGCGGAACGCCACGCGGTCCACGTATCCCGCGCCCACCAGGTCGTCCAGGCTCGTCGGGTTCATCCCGCTCGTGACCAGGATGACGGACATATGGGGAGGGCGGATCTCGCGGATGAGGGTGTGGATCCCGGGTATGGACTCGGGACTTCCCTTCTCGTCTATCACCATGACCGCATCGATGGAGTCCTTGTCGCCGCGGATCGTGTTGGCGATCTCGTTAACGTTCTCCAGCTGTCCCTCGCCGTCCGCAACCTGGACTACTGAGAGGTACATGCCCGGCCACGTGACCGTGTCGATGCGGGAGAATTTGGTGATCTGCACTGCCCCGGGATATGGCGGAAGATGCTAATAAAAGTATAGAAGCGCCATCCATTCGGATGCAATCATAAATTGCATCTAGACTTTTTGATAGGTGCCGGCATCGGAAGCTGCACCGGTATAGATTGCGGATGAGCGAGTCCAGCACGGAGCACGCGGTGGGGTCGAGATCGTCGAGGACCGCCAGGGATCCGCCGCGCAGGAAGCAGACGGACGAGAGGGACAGCGCGTACTCTCCGGACCACGCCCTGCACACCACGGGGATGTCGCAGAGGCGCTTCGTGCGGACCGTGGACTCCAGGCACGTCTTCATGCTCTGGGCGATCGGGTGTACGAAGACGCCTTCGCAACCGTCGTTCAGGGCCGATTGCGCAAGAGCAGGCAGCTCCTCGGGGTCGTATGACGATACGACAACCGCGGACCTCGTGTCCGCAGCGATCGTGAGGAGAGCAGTCTGATCCGCCTCCGGTGACAGCAGCGTGGGGACGGTGTCCATCGCCCCGACGGCGGCTGCCAGGCAGGCGAGGTCGGGTGATTCGAGGATCACTTCCAGCCCGGTGCTCTCGGCGAACACCGCGGCCATGGAGAACATCATGGGGTCCCCGATGTCGTCGCGGATGCAGATGTGGTTCATCGACTTCAGCCCGCGGGCCAGGGTCGAGACGTGCCTGATGCGGTCCGCCAGAAGGTCCGGCGGCAGCGCATCGGAGACGGACAGTGCGAAGGAGCGATCGCGGGTCATGGTATCACAGGTCCGCCAGCTCCTCCCCGTAGACGCGCGCCATGTCGGCGGCCCCGGGGCCTCTGATTATCAGCGCGTCCGCGCCCGACAGCATCGCCGTCAGTGCGGACTCGGCCTCCACCATCGATGCGACGCGGGCGTCGGGGAAGCCGTCCGCCCACACGGGCGTGGCGTCGAAGACGATGGGCGCGGTGCACCCCTCCGTCCCCTCGAGTCCGAGCTTCCTGACGTCTATCGCGAGGCGGTAGGGGGATTCCTCCGGGAACCTGCCCTCGATCAGGATCATCCTGTTGGCCCTCGGAGGGAGCGCGCGGGCCTCCTTCGTGGACGAGATCCTCGAGGCGACGGCGTGCATCCCGCACGCGGAATCGTCGGCTCCGAGCATCAGGAGGATGGTTCCGGAGATCCCGTCGGCCACATGTGACAGTACTTCCTGCTCGCCGCTCACGGCGACGGGCAGGCGGGTCCTTTCCGAAACGGCGGACACCACGCCGAGCGCATCGTCGGGGGTCATCCCGGAGGTCCTGACGCAGACGCCGTCAGCGCCGATCTCCTTCCACATGACCGCCCATTCGGCCGGGTCGGACGCCCTGCCCGAGAACATCGACGCGGCCAGGGGATCGCATTGCGACGCGATGCCGAACACCTCGCCGAAGACCATCGGCCTGCGGCGCCTGGCGCCGTCCAGGTCGAGGAACGGCTGGCTGCGCGCGCCACCGGCGACGTAGTCGCCCCTGCCGAGGACGACCTCCGGAAGGTCGGTCACTTCAGCTCCGTGAACTCCCTCACGGTGTAGATTCCGTTGAGGCCGTCCAGGCTTCCCGGGAGGCGCTCGCGGATCTCCTCGGAGGTGAGCTCGCTCTTGCCGATGTCCATGACCAGCTCGAGGTACATGGTCTCGTAGCAGATCTTGACCTTGCTGAACACCGAGATGAGGTTGACGTTCCATCCGGCGATGACGTTGAGCACCTGCTCGATGCCCCCGGGGCAGTCCGGCATCTCGAGGCCGGCCCTGACGAGGCGGGTGCCCTGCTTGAAGAACGTGATTGAGAGGATCCAGGCGTCGGCGTCCATGGTGATGAGGACGTTCTGGCCGTCTATGCCGCTCAGGATGTCGCCGTACTGGTCGGACACGTCGAAGGCGCCGTCCTTGATCGCGGACGGGTAGCCCCTCCTGACCTCCTCCTTGCCACCGGGCGCGCGGGCGCCCTTGAAGAGCCTCCCGATCTCGGCGGGCTTGATGTCGATCCTCCTGATCTTGGAGACGGACGGGTCGTTCCTCGCCTTGAGGGACTCGAACTCCTCGCGGAGGATGTCGCCCTCGCCGGCGAAGTTCATGTCGGCCATGAGCTTCCAGACGATGACCGTGTCCGATATGCCGTTCAGGGAGATGGAGTTCAGGATGTTGATCTCGCGGGACGCGAGGAACCTGGCGGCCTGGGCGCTGGAGCCCGGGACGTCGTCGAGGTACATCGTGACGTGCGTCAGGGTCCTGTAGTTCTCCTGGGGGAACATGGAGAGGATGATCTCGTAGTCCTTGGGCCCCTCGGCGGGGTGCTTGAAGAGCGTGCTGTACACGATCCCGCCGTCCACGAGACCCATGGTGTCCGACATCCAACTGTCCACCTTGATGGACGACCCCTCGACCTTGGCGAACTCCCAAATCTTCATCGGCATCCTCGATGCCGAGGCAGATAGAAAAAGCTTGCATCGTCCCCGGGCGCGGGCATCGCCTGCGGGAGTCGTCGAACATGTTCTTCGGGGAGGTCAGTGGCTGCGTCCACACGGGGTCCTTCTCCAGCCTCTCGATGTCGAGTGCCAGATTGCGCAGGCTGCCCCCGTACGACGGGTCCGAGGCGATCCTGCGGATCGTCTTCGCGTCGTCGCCGGAGCGGGACTCCACGCCGGACATCCTGAGCGCCCCATCCATGAGGTCGGCGGCCCTGAGGAGGAGCGACTGGGCCTCCCTGAGCATCCCCGCGCGGGTCTCCGCGTCGACGCGGGCCCTGCGGGTCACGTCGTACCTCGCCGGGCGCGTCTCGTTCCCCCTGGCGGTGTACCCGCAGCGCCTGCACCCGCGGCTCATCTCCACGACGCCGCCGTCCAGGGTGCGGTTGCGCACCGATACGAGCACCGCGCCGCAAACGGGGCATTCGTCGCCCACGGGCCTGCCGCTCTCCGCGTAGCGGATCTCCAGCGACACGATCCCCCGCTCGATGCCGATGCGCCTGATGCGCTCCGGCCCGGCCCTATACAACGGGTCGATGTAGGCCAGCTCGGCCGAGACCGCGTCGCAGAGCTCCTTCTGGGAGCGCATGCGAGGGGTCCTCGCCAGGCAGTCGTCGATGGCCCTCGCCACGACGTCGTCCGGGGGTATCCTGTAGGCCATGGATGAGTATGCACGTAGCCGTATATGTTGACTGGGCGGTATCCATTAAGAGAACGATGCGGTTTCCGTAGCGGGCGGGGGTGGCCGAGCAGGCCAAAGGCGCCGGACTTAAGATCCGGTCCCTAGCGGTTCAGGGGTTCGAATCCCCTTCCCCGCACCATTCTCCCCCTCTGGCCTGGAAAAAGCGCATATACCCGCGA
>JAUNYA010000074.1:0-1248 GCA_030539565.1 Thermoplasmata archaeon
GCATGCGGGTGGCGATCTTGTCCAGGAAGTACCTGTCGTGGCTCACCACGAGCACGGCGCAGTGCGACTTGATGAGGTAGTCCTCCAGCCACTCGACGGTGGTGATGTCCAGGTGGGACGTGGGCTCGTCCATCACGAGCAGGTCGCAGTCGTCCGCCTGGATGACTATTCTGGAGAGCATGACCTTGGTGCGCTCCCCTCCGGACAGCGTGGACATGAAGCGCTCCATTATCTCCGGCGAGAGCCCGACCTTCCTGAGGGCCTCGATCTTCCCGGCCTCGTCCTCCTCGTCGGCCTTTGCGAGCTTCGCCTCCAGCGCCGAGTTCTCCTCGGCCAGGGCGTTCCAGTCGATGTCGCCGCCGGCGATCATCTGGTCCTCGATCTCCTTGAGCCTGCGGCGGACCGCCTCGATGTGGCCGTACGGACGGCCGAGCACTTCGCGCACGGTGACGTCGCCGGACTCGGCGAACTGCTCCAGGTAGCCGATGCGCTCGGTCTGGCGGACGAACTCGCCGGTGTCCGGCTTCTGCTCGCCCAGGAGGATGCTCAGGAACGTGGACTTCCCGGCGCCGTTGACGCCGATGAGGCCTATGCTGTCGCCCTCGTTTATCTGGAGGCTTACGTCCTTCAGCACCTTGACGGGGCCGAAGGCCTTGGCGACGGACTGGGCCTTTAGAAGCATGCGCCAAGGGATTGGATGGCGGTATAAGACGGGTTCGACGGTCGCACGTACACGTCGGGCAGCTCGATCGGCCTGGCCCTGCGGGACGTGGCGTCGGAGAGCCTGCGGAGGAACTCGTCCCTCCTGTCGATGGGGACCGCGACCTTCACGTCCACGCGCTCGGTGTACTCGCACACGGGACGGGCGGCCATGAGATCGGACAGCCTGGACTCGAAGGCGCTGTAGTCCGCGTAGTCCAGATGGAACATGTAAGCGCAGCAGGCCCTGCGGGTGACCCTCTGAATTCCCTCTAGGGCAACCTTGGCGCCCTCGGTGTACGCGTGGACCAGACCGCCGGTCCCGAGGAGCGTCCCCCCGAAGTAGCGGATGACCACGACCATCGTGTCCGTGAGCCCGGTGCCCTTCAGGACGGACAGGATAGGCTTGCCGGCGGTGCCGGACGGCTCGCCGTTGTCGCTGGACCGCTCGCGGCGTTCCGACCCGCCGTACACCGCGGCCCAGCAGTAGTGGGTGGCGTCCCTCCAGCGCTCCGAGAGGACGGCCAGGTTGGCCTGGATGTCCTCCTC
>JAUNYA010000074.1:1258-5982 GCA_030539565.1 Thermoplasmata archaeon
GTCCTCCTCCGCGGGGCACGGGAGGGCGACGCCGATGAAGCGGGAGCCCTTGAGTACGAGCTCCCCGGTGCTCTCCCCGGAAATCGTGTCGAAATCCGAGATCATGCGTTTCAGGCGGAACCCTCGACGGGCTCCTCGTACACCTGCGCCTCGTCGAACTCGTCCTGGATCTCCTGGGACGGCGGGGGCGTCATCATCGCGACGGCGACCCCGGCGATGAACGCGAAGACGAAGCCGGGTAGCAGGGAGTACAGCCCGGTGAAGTCCATGAACGACTCCCACAGGATGACCGTGGCGAACCCCACTACCATGGAGGCCATGGCGCCCTGGAGGTTCATGCGCTTCCAGAAGAGCGCGAGGATCATCAGCGGGCCGAACGCCGCGCCGAAGCCGGACCAGGCGTAGGACACGAGGCCCATGATGTTGTCGGAGCCGTACAGCGCCAGCAGCGCCGCGATGACCGAGATGACCACGACGAGGACCCTGGACACCCATCCGAGCTTGCTGTCGCTGTACGTGCGCCTCTTCGACTTGGACATGATGTCGTTGGTGATGCTCGATGTGGCGACGAGGAGCTGCGAGTCCACCGTGGACATGATCGCCGCGAGGATGGCCGCGAACATGATGCCGCAGACGAACGGGGCGAACAGGCTGCTGGACAGCATCAGGAAGATGTGTTCCGCGTCGTAGTCGACGCCCGGCGTCTGCCCGGCGAAGTACACCCTGCCGACCAGGGCCATGAGGACGACCGCGGACAGCGCGATGACGATCCACACGAGGGACACCCTGCGGGCGATCTTGATCTCGTTGGGGTTCCTGATGGACATGTACCTGATGACGATGTGGGGCATCCCGAAGTAGCCGAGACCCCACGCGAGCGCCGAGACGAGGGCGATGACCGTTATGGGCTCGCCGCTGTCGTAGAACAGGTTGGTGAATCCCTCGATGTCGAGGGCGTCCCACGCGGAGGTGACCTCGCCCCATCCGCCCATGGCGTTGATCGCAGCTATGGGCACGACGACCACGCAGATCACCATGAGGATGGCCTGCGTGAAGTCCGCCCAGCAGACGGCCTTGTAGCCGCCCATCATGGTGTAGGCGACGGTGATGACCACTCCGACGATGATGGCGACCTCGAGCCCGATTCCCAGGGCCATCTCGAGGACCGCGCCGCAGCTCTTGAAGCCGGACGCGACGTATATCGTGAAGAGGAACAGGATGATCACGGTGCTGATCAGCCTCAGGTACCCCTTGTCGTCGTGGAACCTGTTGGAGAAGAACTCCGGCATGGTGATGGCGTTGCCGGATACGACCGAGTGCTTCCTGAGACGCTTGGCGGCGAACAGCCAGCAGAGGTACGAGCCCACCGCGAGGCCGATCCCGATCCAGGCCTGCCCCATGCCGGCGACGACTATCGCGCCGGGGAGGCCCATCAGCATCCAACCGCTCATGTCCGACGCCTGGGCCGAAAGGGCCGTGACGTACGGATTCATCTTCCTACCGCCGAGGAAGTACTCCCTCAGGCCCGTGGTCTTCGAGCTCCTGAGGAAGTATACGCCTATTGCCAGCATCGCCACGAAGTAGATGACGATGGCGGCGAGAATTCCTGCATCCAGAATAGCACCGCTCGTAGCAAAGGGTTCTGCATTAATAGTTTAACCCCTGCCGCGGGAGTATGGGAAAAGTACGCCCGCCGGCTGGAAGCCTCCGGCGGGCTCGGGGTGTGAATAGGTTTGGACCTTCCGGGATCAGGCGGGCTCGACTGCCATCAGGGCCTGCTTGACCTGGGGTGTGGCCAGGATCCTGCCATACACCTTCGCGCTCGAGACTGTCTGCTCGATGAGATCGGGTGTCACGTCCTCATCGGCGTAGAGGAATCCGATGACCTCGATGTCGGTCTTCTGTCCTGCGTCCCTGAGCTTCTCCAGGTTCCTGCGGCTGAGCCTCAGCGTGCGGAACCTCGTGTATGTGAACATCGTTCTTCTCCTGTCGGTCACACCGACAACTACCACATTATCTCACTGATATAAATGTTTAATGTAAAACGATAAACAAATATCTTCTCGGGATAACCTGCACAACCCATTAATACGGTCACGGTTTCGGGACTCTTGTATGAGTGATGTGAGGAATTCGGAGAGCCTCGTCAAGCTCAGGAAGATATGCAAGTACGGCGTGTGGATCCTCATCGCCGCGATTGCCATCATGGCCGCCCTGGCCATGGCCAGCATCACGGAGCTGATCATCTGCCTGCTGGACTCGAAGTTCACGATCTTCCCGATGGACCACGGGGCGACGACGATCAGCGTCCTCTCGACGACGTGCTCCGCGCTCAGCGGGCTGTTCGTGTGCGTCCTGACCTACAGGATCGCGATCACGATCAGCTGCGACAGGAGCCCGTTCAGCCAGGACAACGTCATGAGCATGAAGCGCATCGCGTTCATCTGCATCCTGACGTTCGCCATCATGCTCATCCTGGAGGTGGCCCTGTTCCTCAAGAACTCCGACATATACCAGCTGGAGTTCCCCTTCCAGCTGGGCATCACCGGAGTGCTGACCTACATATTCTCCCTGCTGTTCGAATACGGTGCCGTCCTGCAGACGGAGTCGGACGAGTTCCTCTGATACCATGCCCATAATCCTGAGACTGGACCAGATCATGGTCGACAGGAAGATCACGCTCAAGGAGCTGGCGGAGAGCGTCGGCATCTCCTACGTGAACCTGTCGAAGATCAAGACCGGGAAGGTCCAGGGCGTGCGCTTCTCCACCCTGGAGTCCATCTGCGAGACCCTAGGCTGCCAGCCGGGGGACATCCTCGAGTTCGTGCCCGGGGACCACTCGGCCCACCACGGGGACGAGGGCGGGGGAGACGACGGGGACGGCGAGGAGGATGGGAAGGACTCGGAGGCCGGAACAGACATCCGCAGCGCGCTGAAGAAGAAGCGCGACGACCTCGTCCTCGAGGCCGCCAGGCGCCGCGACGCGTGAGCGCCCGCCGACAGCCCTTCCGATTTCAGTTTCTAGAAGAAGGCCCGGGATCGAAGTGACCCGGGCATTGTAATGAGGGGGGCGGACCCCCTCGTTTTCACTGCTCCCCGTCCTCGCTGACGGGTGCGGGCTCCCTCTTCTGGAGGAACTTCGGTCCCTTCCAGTTCCAGTCGCCCAGCAGGTGCATGACGGCGGGGACGATGTACGTCCTGACGATCAGCGCGTCCACGAGGATGGCGAAGCACAGCGCGAAGCCGAACTCCTGGAGCATCTCCATCGAGGAGAGCATGAGCGTCCCGAACGCGCCGCCCATGATGAGGCCGCAGATGGTGATGACCGAGCCGGTGTGGAGGACCGCCTGGTGGATGGCCTCGTCGTTGGACATGCCCTTGGCCCTGACGTTCTCCTTGATGCGGGTCGTGAGCAGGATGTCGTAGTCCATGCCGAGTCCCAAGCAGATGACCAGCAGGATGAGCGGGACGAGCCACAGGACCTCCCCGCCGAGCAGGTCGACGAACACCAGGTGCGTCAGCGCCAGGGTCCAGCAGATGCTCATCAGGATGGTCAGCACGGACCTGAACGGGATCGTGTACGACTTCATGACGAAGAACAGCAGGATGATGATCAGCACGACCACGAGGATCTCGATGTTGTTGAACTCGCCGCTGATGACCTCGGACACCTCGTACATGACCGCCGCGGTCCCGGTGATCCAGCTGGCGGTGACCAGGTCGCTGTTCTCGCCGACGTACGCGTCCACCGCGGACGAGATGGCGTTGATGGACTCCATGGACCTGGGCGCCATGGCGGCGTCGTTGGTCGGGATGGAGAGCTTCAGGTACGTGACGGAGCCGGTGCCGGTCTCGGAGTTGGCGTAGGAGCCTCCGACCAGGCCGCAGCTGACGTTCACGTAGTAGTCCATGATTCCCGAGGCGTTCTCGGAGCAGAGGAACGCGAGGGCGTAGGCGGTGGCCATCTCCTCGGACATCCCCTGGGCCATATAGGCCTGGATCATCTGGTTCTCGATGGTGGGCAGGGCGATCGCCAGGATCTGGGCGACCTCGGTGGTGGAGTTGTCGGTGATCCACTCGAGTATGGTCGCCGGGTCGGTGCTGCCGGTGGCCTGGGCCGCCTCCTGGAGGGACAGGGACCACATGAACGGCAGGGTGATCTCGCCGATGTTGCTGCTCTCGCCGCCGTCGTTCTGCACTATCGTGTCCGTCAGCTGGACGAGCTGTCCGTACACGCCTTCCCATGTGTCGCTCCAGGTGAGGACGTACGAGCCCAGCGTATCGCTGTAGGTGACGGTCGCGAGCGTCTCGCTGTACTCGAGGACCACGTAGTTGGGCATCAGCATGCCCTCGTCGGCGTACTCGCCGATGAGGTCCATGCCCTCGCCGGAGTCGCCGTTCTGCATGGCGCCGATCATGTCGTAGGAGGTCTCGGAGGTGAGCGCGACGTACGCGGCCGGGAGGGTCACGATGATCGCCACGACGGTGATGGCCTTGGCGTGCTTGAGGGAGAACCTGGAGGACCTCTCGAAGTACCTCTGGCCGACCCTTCCGCACCAGGCGTACCAGCCCTTGGTGGACTTGCCGCCCTCCTCGAAGCTCTTCATGGTCGAGGGCCAGAAGATCCTGTCGCCGACCACGGCGAGGATCGAGGGGATGAGGGTGAGCGCCGCGAGCAGCGCGACGATGATCCCCAGCGCCAGGCAGATGCCCATGGTGGACAC
>JAUNYA010000075.1 GCA_030539565.1 Thermoplasmata archaeon
AGCCGTACTCGATGTTGACCCCGGCCTTCCCGAGGATGTCGGCGGCCTCGAAGAAGGAGTCCGCCGCGTCGGTGACCGCGATCGCGACGATGTCGGTCTTGCGGATGATGATGCCCTTCTCCCTGAGCCTCTCGAAGGAGCCCTCGGGGTCCTCGACGATCGCGCGGAGGATTCCGAACTCGGCCGACTCGGCGAGGTTGAACGCCCTGACCCTGATCCCGGTCTCCTTGATGATCTTGCATACGTTCGCCAGGCGGCCGGGCTCGTTGTTGACGAAAATCGACAGCTGCGTAATGATCTTGTCCTCTATCATTCAAATCACCCTCGTGTCCACGACCCTCTTGGCCTTTCCCTCGAACCTGGGGAGCTCCCCGGGCGCCTTCAGCTCGACCTTGGCGTAGATGTTAAGATACTTCTTCAGCTCGGCCTCGATCTTGGCCCTGAGCCGCTGCATGTCCTCCACCCTGTCGCTGAAAGCCTCGGGGCGGATCTCGACCTGTACGGTCATCTCGTCCAGGGCTCCCTCCCTGGACACGTATATCATGTACTGCTGGCCCACCTCGGGGATGCGCATGAGAGTGTACTCGATCTGGGACGGGAACACGTTGATCCCGCGGACGATGAGCATGTCGTCGGTCCTTCCCGAGATCCTCCCGATGCGCGGGGAGGTGCGTCCGCAGGCGCACTCGCCCTCCATCAGGTACGTCACGTCCTTGATCCTGTAGCGGATCATGGGCATGGCCTCCTTCTGCAGCATGGTGACCACCATCTCGCCCTTCTCGCCCTCCTCGAGGGGCTCTCCGGAGTCGGGGTCGATGATCTCCACGTACATGATGTCCCCGCAGACGTGCAGGCCGTTCTTCTCGGTGCACTCGGTGAACATGGGGCCCGCCTGCTCGGAGGTCCCGTAGATGTCGTACGCGTCGATTCCCAGCTCCTCCTTGATCTTCACGCGCATGCTCTCCGACCAGGGCTCGGCGCCGATGACGGCCTTGCGGAGCTTGGTGTCGTTCTTGATGTTCACCCCCATCTCCGCGGCCACCTCGCCGAGGTGGATCAGGTAGGAGGGGGTGCACGCTATCGCGGTGACGCCGAGGTCCTGGATGAGCTCTACCTGCCTCTGGGTGTTCCCGGTGCTCGACGGGAGGACCGTCGCCCCGACGGCCTCGCCGCCGTAGTGCGCACCGAGCCCTCCGGTGAACAGGCCGTAGCCGTAGGACACCTGGAGGACGTCGCCGGGCCCGATGCCGATGGACGTGAACGACCTGGCGAGAGCCTCGGTCCAGTAGTCCAGGTCGTGCTGGGTGTATCCCACGAGAGTGGGCTTCCCGGTGGTTCCCGAGGAGACGTGGTACCTGACGATCTCGTTCTGCGGGACGGTGAACAGCTTGTCCGGGTAGTTGTCGCGCAGGTCCTGCTTGTACATGAACGGCAGCTTGCGGATGTCCGCCAGGCAGGTGATGTCGTCCGGGTGGACCTTCTGCTCCACCATGCGGTCGTGGTAGAACCTGTTGAAGGAGTACAGGTTGTACACCAGCTGTTTGAGCTCGCGGTACTGGAGCTTCTTCAGCTCCTCCACGGGCATGCATTCGATTCTCGGGTTCCAGTACATGATTACCCTCTGATTACGTCCTTCCGATGCCGTAGACAGTATAAATCGGATGCGCCCTTGCCAGTCTGGAACAGGTGGCTCATGAGTCAGGAGGATGTGTGGGATTCGTTCTACCGCTCGAACGGGCGGGCGTGGAGGGGCAGCTGCAGACTGCCCGATCCCCTGTCCGGGGAGGGCGACGCGCTGGACATCGGCTGCGGGAGCGGGAAGAGCACTTCCACTTTGATCGAGATGGGGTACCGCGTGACCGGGACCGACCTGTCGGGCGAGGCCGTTGCGCTCTGCGGGGAGAGGTTCGGCTCCCAGGGGACGTTCGTCAAGGGGGACGTCCTGTCGCTGCCTTTTGAAGACGGTTCCTTCGACTACGCCGTCGCCGTCCACGTTCTGGAGCACGTCCCCGACGGGAGTCTGGCTCAGGCGTTCTCGGAGATAGCCAGGGTCCTGAGGCCGGGAGGATTCCTCTTCGTCAGGGACTTCGCCCCGGGCGACCTGAGGGCGGACTCCAGGAAGGACAATGAGATCGAGTACTTCCACCGCACCCCGGAGGAGATACTGGCTTTCGCCGATGGGTTCTCGGTGGTCTCGAAGGACCTCGTAGAGGAGCGCACCCGCTTCGGCGCGGTCCGCCGCAGGTCCGAGCTTCTGTTCAAGAAAGTGATCTGAGAACGGGATCATCCATCAACGGACTTGGATTGATAGACCTCACACTCGAATGTTTCCTTGGCGTCGGCGATCCTGATCGAATCCCCTTCAATGAGAGCCCAGATCGGAGGTCCGATGATGGGGACTTCCCCCTCCTCCATCAGGATGTCTGGAATCAGGAGGTAGACCTCGTACCCGTTCCACGGTCTGGCCCGTTCGATGTCCGCGTAGCCCTTCCCAACGGCGAACCTCCTGACTTCGTCCTCGTCCATATCGTCCCTCCCTTGGCGCATCGGGATGCCAACCATATGATTCCACCGTCCGTTCCGGGCGGCACGCATATCCTTTAAGTACGGCGGAGCATAACCGCTGTCATACTGTGCTATGTGATAGCACTGGACAGTGAGGAGAAATGGCTTTCTGGAACGAGAAGATCGAGACGATGCCCCGCGAGGACCTTCAGAAAATGCAGCTGGACATGCTGAAGGCGAAGGTCCGCGAGATGTACGACAAGTCCCCGTTCTTCCACGACAGGATGGTCGAGGCCGGCGTGACGCCGGACGACGTCGTCGACTTCGAGTCGTTCCGCAAGGTCCCGTTCATGCGCAAGTCCGACCTGAGGGACAACTACCCCGACAGGCTCTTCACCGTCCCCTACGACCAGATCACCAGGGTCCACGTCTCCTCCGGGACCACCGGCAGGCCCACCGTCGTCGGGTACACCCAGAAGGACCTCGACAACTGGACCGAGTCCCTCGCCCGCGGCATGACCTCCTTCGGCATGTCCAAGCACGACATGCTCCAGAACTTCCACGGATACGGGCTGTTCACAGGGGGGCTCGGCGTGCACTACGGGGCCGAGAGGATCGGCGCGACCGTCCTCCCGATCAGCACCGGGAACACCGAGAGGCAGATCCAGCTGATGCAGGACCTCCCCGTGACCGCCTGGGCCGGGACCCCGTCGTACATGTTCCACATCGCGGACACCTGCGACCGCCTCGGCGTCGACATCCGCAGGGACACCAAGGTCAAGCTCGCCATCGCCGGCGGAGAGCCGTGGTCGGAGAGCATGAGGCGCAAGCTGCAGGACAGGACCGGCGTCCGCGTCCACAACTGCTACGGCGCGTCCGAGATGTCCGGGCCCATGTTCCTCGAGTGCTCGGAGCAGGTCGGGCTTCACGTCTGGGCCGACCTCGCGTACATCGAGATCCTCGACAAGGACGGCAACCCCGTCCCCGAGGGAGAGCCCGGCGAGATGGTCGTGACGATGCTCCAGAAGGAGGCCTTCCCGCTCATCCGTTATAAGATGGGCGATGTCACCACCCTCACCTGGGAGAAGTGCGCCTGCGGGAGGACCCATCCGCGCCTCGGAAGGATCACCGGCAGGACCGACGACATGCTCGTCGTGCGCGGAGTCAACGTCTTCCCGTCGCAGATCGAGAGCGTCATCGGCGAGCTGCCGTTCCTCTCGCCGTTCTACCACATCACACTGGAGAACAGCAACTACATGGACGCCATGACCGTGGAGGTCGAGCTCAACGAGGATTCGCTCACTGAGGACATGAACGAGCTCGCCGAGATGTCCAAGCAGCTGGCCGCCCGCCTGAAGAGCGTCCTGAACATCAAGGCGGACGTCAGGCTGGTGCTCCCCGGATCCCTCCAGAGGTTCGAGGGCAAGGCGAACCACGTCACGGACAACAGGTCCTACGACTGATCCCGGGGGGTCTCCCCCTCCCTCGGTCGCCCTCCGGCCAGGGCTCCCCGAACCTGTCCCCGTAGAGCGTCTTCTCCATCTCGTACAGGTGATCAGCCAGCATCTGGCCCGAATCGGTCAGCTCGACCTCGGTGCGCTTCCCGCGCTGCGTCATGGTGACCATCCCGCACTCCTCCAGCTGCTCCAGCTTGTACTGCATGCGGGGGCTGTTGGACACGTTCCTGTATATCTCCGACTTGTAGCGGGGACCGTTGAGCATCAGGTACACGAGTATCCCCGTCATGTGCCTGGACTCCAGTATGTCCCCTATCCTCAGAAACGACATGTGCCGTCGACGGGTCTCTATTCCTTAAAGTAGATACGGCCACCGGAATGGCCTCAAAAGTTAGAGTGCCCCCGGGAGTCCCGGGGGCTTGGAATTCACTGCTGGGCGGGGGCCTGGGGCTCGTCGCCGAAGCTGTTGTTCCCGGTCATGAGGTCCTCGTACAGGAGGAGGAGCTCGTCCGGGGTGAGGCTGCGGTGCATCTGCGCGGATGCCTTCCTCACCGTTACAAGGAGGTTCTCGGCGTCGTTCCTTCCGATCTCGATGCCGATCTCGGCCATGGCCGCGACGATGGTGTTCCTCACGGAGTGCTTGCCGATGACCAGGGACCTCTTGAGGCCCACCTCGGCGGGGTCGTAGGGCTCGGTGACCTGCGGGTTGTTGACGATGCCGGTCTCCTGGGCGAAGCAGTTGGGCCCGATGATGGGCTTGCTGGGCCAGATGGCCACGCCCGAGGCCTTGGAGACTGCCTGCGCCACGGCGGGGAGCTTGGCGGGGTCGACCCCTGAGTCGGTGCTGAGAAGATGCTTGGAGGCCATGACGACCTCCTCCAGCGGGGCGCTGCCGGCCCTCTGGCCGATTCCCATGGCGGTGACCCTGGCGAACCTGGCGCCCGCCTTCACGGCGGCGAGGGTGTTCGCCGTGGCCATCCCGAAGTCGTTGTGGGCGATGACCTCGATGTCGATGCCGGCGATCTGCTTCAGCATCCTGATGCGCTCGTTCGCCGTGAACGGATCCTCCACTCCGACGGAGTCGCTGTAGGCGAAGCGGTCGGCCCCGGCCTCCTTCGCCTCCTTCGCCACATCGATCAGGAACCCGAGGTCGGCCCTCGAGGCATCCTCCGCCACAACGCAGATGTACAGGCCGTGCTCGGCCGCGTACGTGGTGGACTCGTAGATCTTGTTCAGCACCCACTCGCGGTCCTTCCCGAGGAGGTTGGCGATCTGGATGTCCGACGTCGGCAGGGCGATGGACACGGAGTCGACGTCGCACTCCAGGCTGGCGTTGATGTCCGCGATGTCCGCCCTGTTGGAGGACATGATCGAGGCGCCCAGGCCCATGCGGGCGATGTGCCTCACGGACGCCTTCTCGTCGAGCCCGAACGCTGGTGTCCCGACGTCTATCTGGGGGACCCCCGCCTCGTCCAGGAGCTGGGCGATCCTGAACTTCTCGATGTTCGAAAACACTGCCCCGGCGGTCTGCTCGCCGGATCCCAGGGTCGAGTCGCATATGCACAGCGGTGCGTTCAGGCGGTCGACTACCTCGTTCTTTGTCTTCATGCGCATCCCATCCTTCGGCCGCGCGAAACGGCGGCCTCGGCTGGTTACGGGGTATGATTGCAGAATATATAAGCATTAAATAGGGGTCCAGGAGGGTTCCTTGTGTATTCGAAATTACTCTTCGAGATTCAATTCTGCAGTTCTTGCATACTATCTTCTCCGATGA
Source organism: Thermoplasmata archaeon (assembly GCA_030539565.1). Taxonomy (GTDB): domain Archaea; phylum Thermoplasmatota; class Thermoplasmata; order Methanomassiliicoccales; family Methanomethylophilaceae; genus Methanoprimaticola. The sequence continues at coordinate 5,737 of JAUNYA010000075.1, forward strand.
TTGCAGTTGTTCCGAACTATGCACGTGATGAAACATACGTGTTGAAAGTTGATGATTCCTTTAAATGCAAGTACGCATAGTGCATTATTGGTTCAGAGGAGGTGAGTTGATATGCACTACGATCCCAGCAATCTAATCGGGGCGGTTTCGAAGGCGATAGGCCGTGATATAGACGTAGAGGAATTCAG
>JAUNYA010000076.1 GCA_030539565.1 Thermoplasmata archaeon
CAGGTCGTGATCAACGCCCACAGGAACACCAAGTTCGTCGAGGACATGGTCAGGGGCGTCCTGGAGAGGTTCGTCGCGAAGTACGCCGACCTGCCGGACGATGTCGTCGTCGACGTCAAGAGCAACTCCGAGGAGTCGATCCACAAGCACGACGCCTACGCGGAGAGGTACGCCACCCTGGGCGAGCTCAGGATGGAGAACCAGTAAAACGGGAAAATCGAGGGGGCTCGCACCCCCTCATTATTGTTTGTTCTATCAGGCGGAGGGCCCGAAGGTCGCGACGACCTTGTCGAGCTCCGCCCTTATCGGGATGTGCTGGGGGCAGGCGTCCTCGCACTTCCCGCACTTGATGCACTTGTCTGCGCGGACCCTTCCCTGCATGTCGACGAGCCATCCCAGCTGCCCGGCGGCGAACTCCTTGTTGCCGTAGAGGCTCACCATGTTCAGCGCCGTGAACGAGCCGGAGATGCCGATCGCCTTGGGGCAGACCTTGGCGCAGTACTCGCAGGAGGTGCACGGGACGATGTCGATCGATGCGAGGGTGTCCGAAGCCTCTTTCAGGGTCTTCTTCTCCGCATCGGTCAGGTGGTCGAAGCCCTTCATGTAGGACAGGTTGTTCTCCATCTGCTCAACGTTGCTCATGCCGGAGAGCACGACGGCCACTCCGTCGAGATCGGCTGCGTAGCGGACCGCCCAGGACGCCACGGACATGTCGGGCTCGGCGTCCTTCAGGATCTTGGCGACGGACTCCGGAGGGGTCGCGAGCAGGCCGCCCTTGACGGGCTCCATGACGATGATCGGGACGTTGTGCTTCCTGGCGACCTCGTAGCACCTCCTGGCCTGGATGAGCGGGCTCTCCCAGTCGGCGTAGTTGATCTGGAGCTGCACGAATTCCATGTCCGGGTGGTTCGTGAGGATCTCGTCGACCTCCTCGGCGGTGGCGTGAGCCGAGAATCCATAGTGTCTGATCTTGCCCTGGGCCTTCATGTCCTTGACGAAGTCCCACATGCCGAAGTCGTCGAAGGGCTTGGTCCTCGGCCCCCCGAGGTTGTGGAGGAGGTAGTAGTCGATGTACCCGGCCCCGGACCTCTCCAGGGTGGCGTCCAGCTGGGCGACCGCGTCCTCCCTGGTCTTGCACTCGATCCAGGCGGCGTTCTTGCTGGCGAGCACGAAGCTCTCGCGGGGGTAGCGCTCGACGAGCGCCTGGCGGATCGCGTCCTCGCTGCCGGTGTACGCCCAGGCGGTGTCGAAGTAGTTGAACCCCGCCTCCATGAACATGTCGACCATCCGCTTCGTCTGCTCGACGTCGATGGCGCCGTCCTTCTGGGGGAGCCTCATCAGGCCGAACCCCAGCTTACCTTTGACCTCCTCGAATGCCATGAGAATATCCTCCGTAGCGGCCATGCCCGCCGCTGTTGTCAAGGTTGATTACATCGTGTAATTTAAGGGATTCGACGGTGACTCGGATTCAGCTATCACTAAAATCCGGAGGGGCGGAGCAGCGCCGTCCCCCTTCCCCTGATAAATGATGGAATGAAATCAATCATCTGAATAAATAACAAAATGTAATTATATTTCCGGGCCCATGGAGGACCGGATCTCATGAGGATACTGATGCTGCTTGGAAGTCCCCACAGGGACGGGTCGTCGAACCTGCTGGCCGAGAGCTTCGCCCGCGGCGCGAGGGAGGCGGGGAACGATGTGGAGTCGTTCGATGTGGCGCATTCGATGATCGGGCCGTGCAGGGGCTGCGACGCCTGCGGCATGGCGGGCCCGTGCGTCCAGAGGGACGACATGGCCGGACTGAAGGGAAGGATAATGGACGCGGACATGCTGGTGTTCGTGACCCCGCTGTACTACTTCGGGTTCTCGGCCCAGATGAAGCTGATGATCGACAGGTTCTACAGCTTCAACGGGGAGCTGATGTCCTCGAGGAAGAGGGCGGTGCTGATCGCGGCGGCGTGGAACAGCGACGACTGGACCATGAGGGACCTGTCGGCGCACTACGACACCCTGTGCAGGTACCTGGGCTTCAGGGATGCGGGAAGGGTGCTGGGCACGGGATGCGGGACGGTCGGGATGACCTCCCGCACGGGATTCCCGGACGAGGCGTACCGCCTCGGGCTGTCCTTGAAGAACTGAGACGTGCGGGCGGGCCCCCGAGGGGGCCGCCGCATTCATTCGTCCTCGATCCTCTCGAGCTTCTTCTCCATGACGGAGATGTCGCAGACGTAGACGTCCTTGGGGCACTCGAGGTCGTCGAGGCAACCCACCCAGTAGACCACGAGGCCGGGTCCGAAGAGCTGGGTGTAAGGGACGAGCTGCTTCCTGGCGTTGAACCTGAACTCGGTGTTGTCGCCGAAGGAGGCCTTGCTCTCGACCCAGAAGATCTTGTGGCCCTCGTATATCACCGGCTTGTCCAGCAGGCAGTCCGGGGTCTTGGTGAACTCGGTGCCGCGGAGGTCGTTCTCGGTGCGGTACGTGATGCCCTGGCCGTCGAGCCACTCGTGGAGCAGCCCCTCGCCCCAGATGCCGCGGTCCCTCTGCCTGTCGTTGGCGGCGGGCGAGTACACGATGTCGTTCTTGACCGCTTCGCGGACCTCGTCGGCGGTCTCCTCGCTCTCGAGAAGCGTCGGATCGCGGATGTAGGCCCAGAACTCCTTCTTGGACGCGCCGTCCTCCTGGAAGATGAACATCGCCGTCAGGATGGGAGGGAAGTTGTACTTCCGGGAGAGCTCCATGATGGACTTCCCCTTGTTCCACTCCTTCAGCATCTTGCCGGATGCGTTCTTCACCATGTAGAAGCGCTTCTTCACCTCGCGGGTGGTCTTCTGGGTGAACAGGCTGTCGAGCATCCTCTCGTCGTACTGGGACGAGAGGCGCTCGACGTCGGCGGCGGTGTTGAGCTCGTTGTAAAGCCGCTTGTACTCCTCGTACTGCATCGGATCACTGGGCGAGCTTGCAGCAGAGGTCCTCGACGGCGCTGAGCACGACGTCCCTGACCATGCTTGTGGGCGGGCAGTAGGCGTTCTCCGAATCGGCGAGGAAGGACTCGGCAGTCCTCTTGTCGATGATGGCGGCGGTCAGCCAGTCGATGCGGCCGGTGGCCTCCTCGCCTGCGACGATCTGTGCGCCGATGATCCTGTGGGTCGCCCTGTCGGCGAGGACCTTGACGACGAGCTCCTTGCCTCCGGGGTAGTACCTTGCGCGGGTGAGGCCGGTGGCCTTGCCGCAGACGACGTCGATGCCGTACCATGAGGCGAGTCCGAGCGAGAGTCCGGTCCCGGCGATCTGGTAGTTGCCGACCATGCTCACCCAGGGGCTTGCGACGGGTCCGAAGATCTTCTTGCATCCGCCGGCGGCGTTGTTGCCTGCCACAAGTCCCTGCCTGACGGCGGTGGATCCCAGCTGACTCATGGTCGCCCCGGGCATGACCGCCGATTCACACTGAACGAGGTCCCCGGCGACGTAGACGTCGGGAACGAGGCGGCCCCTTCTGTAGGCATTCATGGTGGGAGCCGCGATCACGGCGTTGAGCTGTCCGATGTCGAGGCCCAGCGCCTTGGGGATCTCCAGGTTGGCGCGGACTCCGGTGGCGAAGATCATGACCTCGCAGGGGTAGTCCACTCCGGCGGCGGTGACCGCGGAGACCTTGCCCTCGCCCTTGACGGCCTGGATGGGGGCCTTCATGACGAACTTGACTCCCATGCCCTCGAGGTCCTTCTGGATCATGTCGGCCATGTCCTTGTCGGCGATGCGCGGGATGACCTGGTCCATCATCTCGATGACGGTGACGTCCTTGCCCATCTCCTTAAGAGCTACGGCGAGCTCGAGGCCGATGACGCCGGCTCCTCCGATGACCACGTTCTTGGCGGTCTCGAGGGCCTTCTGGATGTTCTTGCCGTCCCTGACGGTCCTGACCACGAAGACGTTCTCCAGGTCCTTGCCCTCGATGGGCGGGACGAAGACGGTTCCTCCGGTGGCGACGACGAGGGAGTCGTAGGGGTATGTCTTCCCGCCTGCGGTGACCTCCTTCTTCTCGCCGTCGACGGCCTCGACCTTCGTTTTGGTGAGAACCTCGATGTCGCGGGTCTGCTTGTAGAACGCGGGGTCGTGCATGACGATGTCGCCCCAGCCGGTCTTTCCCTCGATTCCCCAGGGGATTGCGCAGGGCGAGTACGCGATGTCCTCGTCCTCGGTGATGACTGTGATCTCGGCGTCCTTGGATGCCTTCCTTGCGGACGAGGCGGCGGACATTCCGGCCGCTCCCGAGCCGATTATAACGATCCTCATGGACATGTTATCTGAATCCCGCATACGCGCGTGGATTTAGAGGTTTTGCGTCCTCCCTGGTTCATCGGGGGCGGATGTTCGTCCGTCTGGCACATGGAGGGTCCCGTGCGAATCCATTTTAACCTCCTTCATGATAGCCTCCGGCGATGAAGGAGAAGAGGTCCCCGTCCCAGCTGGAGGCGCTCTGGAAGGAGGGCGACATGGCGAACGGCCGCAGGGTCGACGCCATGGTCATGATCATGCGCACCAACGGGTGCTGCTGGGTCAAGGGAGGCGGATGCACGATGTGCGGATACAGGGAGGCATCTCTGGGTGGAGTCACAGAGGAGGACCTCCTGAGCCAGCTCGAGCAGGCGCTGTCCCGCTACAAGGGCGAGCCCTTCGTCAAGATCTACACGTCCGGCAGCTTCCTCGACGACAACGAGGTCCCGCCGTCGGTCAGGGCCAAGATATTCGAGGCCTTCTCCGGCTGCGATCGCATCCTGTTCGAGAGCCGTCCGGAGTTCATCACCCCCGAGTCCCTCGCCGATGTTCCGAAGAACGTCACCGTGGCGCTCGGTCTCGAGAGCTCCGACCCCGAGGTGCTGAGGACGGCGGTCCACAAGGGCTTCACGCCCGACGACATCCTGAGGGCCGGTACCCTGCTCAAGGAGACCGGACTCGGCGTGAGGACCTACCTGCTGCTCAAGACGCCGTTCATGACCGAAGCGATGGCGATCGAGGACGCGGTGCGCTCGGCGAGGTTCGCCGACCCGTTCTCCGACGAGATCTCGGTCAACCCGCTGAACGTGCAGAGGGGCACCTACGTGGAGAGGCTCTGGAAGAGGGGGGACTTCAGGTCCCCGTGGATCTGGTCCCTCATAGAGGTGTTCCGGCAGCTGTCTGGCACAGTGAGCGCGAGGCTCATGTCGTCCCCCTCCGGAGGGGGCGCTTCGAGAGGGGTGCACAACTGCGGCTCCTGCGACGAGCGGGCGCTCAAGGCCATCGAGAAGTTCAGCTACAGCCAGGACATAGCGGATCTGGACGTTACATGCGAGTGCCAGACCCGCTGGAGGGCGTACATGGAGTCGGAGTCCGTCCTGGGGACGCCGGCCGACCTCGACAGGGGTCTGGAAAACGATTTGGCACTGAGGATGTGAGGCTTTGGAGTACGACATCAAGAAAGGCTGGTTCAAGAACATCGAGGGGGACCTCCTCGAGAAGATGATGGGCGACGTGTTCGGCAATGTCAGGCAGGAGGGCGACGTGCTCGTCTCCTCCTACGGCGTCCTCGACAGGATCGAGGTCAAGATCCTCGCCAAGGACAAGCTCGACATCGCCACCGTCAACAAGGCGGGCTGCGAGTCGGACGACGGGGCGATCCTCGACAGCAAGCGTCGCCTCAACGAGTTCGCCGAGAAGGCCACCGGCTTCGACGCGAAGGCCCGCATGAAGAGGGCCCAGAAGAAGGCCAAGGAAGGCAAGCTCTGAGAGCCCCTTCCTCCAAACCGCTTTCCCCTTCCCTTCTTATAATAAGAGACGCGGGCATAGGGTTATATACGACACCCCTATACACACGCCTTAGATTGGACATA
>JAUNYA010000009.1 GCA_030539565.1 Thermoplasmata archaeon
AACAACCTCGCTGATGAAGGAGCAGAGCTACAGCACCGCGAAGACCGCCCGGAACTCCCTGATCTGCACGGTCGTGATGCTGGTGATATCGGCGGTCACCCTGGCGGTGACGATCATGAGGTGAGTCCGGGCTCACTCCTGGGGCGGCGCCGGGATACGCTTGCCCTCCAGCTCCCAAGCCTTGGCCTCCATCTCGCCCTCCCACCTCTCGAGATAGGCGTCGGCCATCCCCAGGAGCTCGCGCATTATCGGGATCCTGTAACCGTACCTCTCGCCCAGCGCGAACAGGCTGTCGGCGATCCATGTGATCCAGACCTCCTCCCCGTCGGCCGTCTGGGCGCGGATCTCATCGAGGGCAGCGTCCCAGTCGACCGTGCCGCTCTCGACGATGCCGGCGGAATCCTGCTGGTCCCCGTCGCGGCCGGTGACCGATTTGAAGACCAGTATGTCGGTCGGAGAGCAGACGAGCAGGTGGACGTTCCCCGAACTGTACGCCGGAACGGCGCGGGATGCCATGCCGTCGGACAGCGACAGCCTGCCGCAGACCACCGTCTCGAACATGTCGACCCTAATACCGTCGTCGCGCTCGTAGATCCCCGACGGATGCTCGCGGGCGCATCCGGCATCCGGGCGCGTCTGCCTGAAACCGATGCAGGCCAGCGCCCCGGCCACGCGATCGAACGCCTCCCGGGTCCTGACCACCAGGTCCACATCCTTGGTCACGGCCTTGGCGCCGTTGAAGATCAGGGCCCCGCCGCCGATCATGTAGACGTCCGTGGGGGACGTGACACCGGAGAGCTCGTCCATCAGGCTGTAGACGTTGCGGATGGCGTCGATCATAGGCCCTCCCTCACCTTGGCCCTGACCTCCGACAGGTTGGGCCATCTGAGGATCCTCTCGCCGGCCTCCAGCCTGCGGTAGACCTCGAGGAACCCCTCCGGCGGTTCGATACTGTCCCCGCTGCGCAGGTACACGGATATGAGCGACGAGCGCAGGCGGTGGTCCTGGACGACCTCCGTGATGGAGTAGGCATCATCGAACGCCCTCCGGAGGTCCATCTCGCCCCCGTAGGTCGTCAGGTACTCGGTGGTGTGTATCCCCGGGTCCCCGCGGTCGCTGAAGTAGGAGAACGCGGTCCTCTGCCCCGGGCCCCCGATGTCGGTCGAGTAGACCACGGCGTCCTTCGAGACCGAGTATATCTGGGCCCCGCAGCGCACGCGGGGGTCTATGACCTCCTGGTAGTCGACCATGCTGTCCAGCATCTTCCTGAGATCCACCCATGCAAGGTCGTTCAGCTCGTATCCCGGCGTAGCGGAGCGTATCGCCCCGACCGCGCTCAGCGACTTGATGTACCTGAACAGGGTGGATCTGGAGATCCCCGTGATCGAGATCAGCTCGTCCACGGTCCTGTGCTCCCTCAGGGCCGCCAGGATGTCGAGGGCCGAATCGGAGAGGCACTTGGCCCTCTCGACCGAGAAGCCCATCATGTGCTGTAGGCGGACGGCGAACGGGTTCGGGGCTATGTGTACGCCCTTCCTCTTGTCGAGCAGACCCTTGTACTTCATGCTGCGGACCGCCGCGTAGGTCATCGTGGGCGTCACCCCCATGAGCCCGGACACCTCGTTGATGTCGTCGTGACCGTGGTCCAGGTAATGGAGTATCGTCAGCTCCCTCTCCGTCACTATCATTTCAATTCGCCTCAAAAACCATATTGAACAGGAATAATTTAAACCTATCATTCCCTATACAATTGCGGTTTAAATCCATGATGGTTTTCCGAGACCATATCCGGATCTCTCGGAATCCGGACAAATCGTGCACTTCCATGCTCCCTTCGAATCCGACCAACGATATCCTGATAGGCATATATGAATCATACACCTTCGTCAGGCATTTTAGAGTTTCATAAAGGACATATAATTATTATACACGCATTGATTATCCCAATTGCCCGGAGCCGGGGTCTGCGCAAGCGGCCCCGTGCTGCTTGCGCGGACAACCCATCTGGAGAATTTCCACAGGAGGTGAAAGCCAAATGTCGAAAAGTTCGAAGGACCAGGGAGGTCTGATCGCAAAAGTCAACCTGGTCCTTCAGGCAATTCGGCTTCTGGTCGAATTGCTCAAGGTTTAACCGTGAAAACGGTACAGGCCCGATTTCGGGCACCAAACCATTTACCCCCTTCGGGGGGAATCCACGATTCTTACTATGTAATCAATCGTTCGATATTTAAAAGTCACCTTCGCGTTTCCCGTTTTGGATTCCTGGGGTTCCGATACCCTGTCATGATCCGATCGATAGACACGCGGACATCCCGTCTGGAGCAATTCTGCAGGAGGTGAAAGCCAAATGTCGGAAAAGGCGAAGGACCAGGGGAGTCTGGTTGCAAAGATCAACCTGGTCCTTCAAGTAGTCCGGCTAATCGCCGAGCTACTAAAGGATTAACCGTGTATACGGTCAGGCCCGATTTCGGGCACCAAACCGTCTATCTCTTCGGGAGGAATACACGATTCCCACTTATGTCATCAATCGTTCGATATTTAAAAATCGCCCCGACCGCCCCGGACACGGGCCCGAGGAAGCGCTGCCCGTCACGGATATATCATCCGACCACCATCCCGTCCCCATGAAAGCGGCAGGGCGCGGGAAGGGTTCCCCTAGGGCGCTGGAGGTGTGGAACGCGGACACGCCGTTCGACTCCGGCGGCTCCAAGGACCGCCCGGTGGCCGTCCTCGGCCGCAGGGGCGGGACGTACGACGTGATGATGTCCACCACCCACCCCAACGACCGCGGGACGTACATGAAGCCCATGGACCCCTTCTCCGCCGGCCTGGACTCCAGGTCCCACATCCGCACCGACAGGCTGTACCGCCTCCCCGAGTCGGCGTTCAACTACCCGATCGGGGAGCTGGGCGACGACGACGCCGCGGTCCTGCAGGCGAAGTACGAGAGGATGAGGGGGAGCCGATGGACAGGACCGCCGTGGCGGAGGACATCGTGTCCGCGTCCGCCAACAGGCTCTGCCTCGACATGAGGTTCCTGACGATGGCCGTGCTCTCGCTTCAGAGGGAGGTGCTGCCCGGGGAGGGAAGGCCGGTGTGCGACGGGCGCTCCGTCGTGTTCCGTGCGGACACCGTCATCTCGGACTACCGCACCGACCCGAACCTTGTGACGAGAAGTCTGGCCCACTGCGTCATGCACTGCATCCTCGGCCACGCCGACCCCCGCGGGTCCCCCGCGAGGCTCCTGGCGGAGGACATGGTCGCCGAGTACGTGCTCGATTCGCTGAACACGCCGCACGTCACGGTCGACGGCAGGGACGACAGGATGTACGCCTGCGAGAAGTTCTTCAGGCGCGCAGGTGCGCCCGCCCCCGAGCTCGTCGAGAGGGAGCTGGCGGAGGCCTCCGAATGGCAGACCGACCTGTACACCAAGATGTTCGAACGCGACGACAACGCCGGCCACGCCGAGTGCGACTCCGCCGAATGGAGGGAGCTGGCACAGCAGGCCGTGGCCGAAGTCGAAGGCTTCATCCGCGACGTCGGCGGCGGGACGGACGCGTTCGTCTCGATCATGCGCATAAGGAACCGCAGGAGGTACGACTACCGCTCCTTCCTGCGGAAGTTCATGACCCGCCGGTCGAGCGTCAGGGAGAGCATGGACGAGTTCGACCCGATCTTCTACACCTACGGGCTCCGGATGTACGGCAACGTGCCGCTGATGGATTCCCTGGAATCGTCGGACTCGCACCGTGTTGAAGAATTTGTCATCGCCATCGACACGTCCGGCTCCACGATGCGCGGCCCGGTGGCCGCGTTCCTGGAGGAGGCGTTCAACGTTTTGCGCCAATCGGGCGGAGGCCCGGGAGTGAACCTCCACATAATCCAGTGCGACGAGGAGGTCCGTTCGGACGACATCGTCCGCAGCGAGGGCGACATCCGCCGCCTCGCATCCAACTTCAAACTGAGGGGCGGCAAGGGCACCGACTTCCGCCCGGTATTCAGGTACGTGGACTCGCTGATCTCCGAGGGGGAGTTCAGGAACCTCCGCGGCCTGATGTACTTCACCGACGGCATGGGCACCTACCCGGAAAGGCGCCCGCCGTACGACACCGCGTTCGTCTTCTGCGACGACCGCTACACGGAGCTGGACGTCCCGCCGTGGGCCATGAGGCTCGTCGTGAGGACTTCCGAGCTCACCGGGGAGGCATCGCCATGAACATACAGGAGGCCAAGGATTTCGTGAGGGACGCGGTCGCCGCGTACCTGGACAAGGACGCCGGCGGGAACTACGTGATCCCGCGTGCCAGGCAGAGGCCGCTGGTCGTGATGGGCGCCCCCGGGCTGGGGAAGACCGCCATCATGTCCCAGGTCGCGGCGGAGCTGGACATCGGCTATGTGGGGTACGCGATGACGCACCACACCCGCCAGTCGGCGATAGGGCTGCCGATAATCGAGGAGGGGACGTTCGAAGGGGAGACCGTTCCCGTCACGCGCTACACCATGAGCGAGATCATCGCCTCGGTGTACGATGCCATCGAGAGGCAGAACAGGCCGGAGGGGATACTCTTCATCGACGAGGTGAACTGCGTTTCGGAGACCTTATCAGCGGCGATGCTCGACCTGCTGCAGAACAAGAAGTTCGGTCCGCACCGCATCCCGGACGGGTGGATACTCGTCGCCGCGGGCAACCCGCCGGAGTACAACGCGTCCGCCAGAGAGTTCGACATCGCGACGCTGGACAGGATCCGCCTGATCGAGGTGGAGCCGGACACGGACGTGTGGATACGCTACGCGATGAGCGCCGGGGTGCACGACGCGGTGATCTACTACCTTCAGGTGAAGCCCCGGAATCTGCTGTACATAGAGAACACACCCAGCGGGCCGGCGTTCGCCACGCCCCGCGCATGGGAGGACCTGTCCACCATGCTGAAGGAGCACGACAGGCTCGGGCTGAAGGTCGACGTGGGGCTGATATCGCAGTACATCCGCAGCCCGGAGATCTCCGCGGAGTTCAAGAGGTACCTGGACTTCCACAGGAAGTACAGGGAGGAGAACGATGTCGACGCGGTGCTGGACGGCACGGCGGACAACGCCCGCGCGCTCGCTTCCGCGGGCGCGGAGGAGAAGCTTTCGGTCATATCCGTGCTCATCGGGAGCCTCAACTCCGAGGCCGAGGAGGGCCTGGACCTGATCCGCCTGGAGGAGGTCGCGGAGACTCTGGATCCGGCGAAGCCGGGAGCCTCGCTCTCCGGAGCGGCCGCCGAGCTCTCCAGGACGCTGTCGCAGAACGCCACCGCGGACACCGTCCGCTCGGCGGCGTACTGCATCGCGGCGCTACAGTCGGTCGCCGCGACGCCGGAGGCCGTGGAGTCGTTCAAATCCTCCACCAAGGAGAGAAGCGCCGCGGCCCACGCGGAGTTCGACAGGAGGCTGGAGAACTCCATGGAGTACCTCCGCAAGGCGTTCGGGAGCGGCCAGGAGCCCGTGTCGCTGCTGTCCGGACTATTGGGATGCTACAGCGTCGTCATGTACTCCAGGCCGGACGGCCCGCTGTACAGGTACAACGACGAGATGCTCTCGTCGGGACACGACAGAAGGATCGAGACCGAGCTGGAGGCGATGGAATGACGTCGAGGGTCGACTTCGAGATCACCGTCGAGGGCGCCAGGATCACAAAGCTCGGCACCACCGAGCGCAGGATCTGCGTCCCGTGCGAGATCAGCGGGTACCCCGTCACATCGATCGGTCCCGGCTTCCTCTCCGGCTCCCCCGGCACGAACGGCAGGACGCTGGTTATCCCCGCTTCCGTCATATCCATGGACCAGGACGCGCTGATCGGCACCGGCGGGATATCGGCGATCGAATATGGCGGCGACCTGGCGACGTTCTCGTCGTTCAAGCTGGTCCCGGACAGCGACTGCACCCTCAGGTGCACCCTGGACGGGGAGCCGTTCGAGTTCGAGTTCATGCGCAAGCACCCCATGAGCTTCCCGGAGTTCGACGATGCGGTGCTCTCGCTGTACATGAGGCTCACCCCCGAGGTCGCGATAAGCAGGCTGTCCAACCCGATCGGGCTGACGCCGGAGAACCGCGCCAAGTACGAGCGCTTCGTGTCCGACAGGATAATGCCCAGGGCGGAGCAGGCGGTGTCCACGGGTGACACGAACGTGCTGGCCGAGCTGTTCGCCACCGGCATGGTCTCCGACGCGGACCTCAGGAGGCTGCTGGACAGGTCGCTGCGCTCCGGCCGCATCGGCATGACCAGCATGCTGATGAGCGAGACCAGGCGCAGGTTCGAGAATAAGGGTTAAGGAGTTTCGGCGGCGCGGAGCCGCCCGGGGTTCACTGGGCGGGCTCCCACTTGCACCTGACGGGGGAGACGATGGCGCCCTCGGCCTTGAGCTCCTTGAACGCCTTGTCGACCTCGGCCTTGTCGACGCCGAGGATCTTCGCCACGTCGGAGGCCCCGAGGGGCTTCCCGGCTTCCTTCATTGCCTTGATGACATCATCCTTCACGGACATTCGTTATCACCGAGCGGTGGATGCCGAGGTCCGAAAAATACCCTCGCATCGCCCGCACGGGAATGATGATATAGGCACCCGCCCGTGAGCGGTGCATGGAGCGGTCGGTGCGTGCTGTCGTCTCGAGGCAGGTCGTGCCGATCGCCGCAGGGGTGCTGGCTCTTGTGTCGATGGCGCTGGTCCCGCCTTCGGCGGGGTACCTGGACTATATCGATGTCCGCACCCTCTGCATCTTGTTCTGCCTCATGGCCGTTGTCGCCGGGATCTCGTCTTGCGGTGCTTTCGAAGCATTGGCACACAGGGTGCTGGAAGGTAGGAGAGGGACGGGGGTGCTGTGCCTCCTGCTGGTGCTCCTCCCGACCGCGTGCTCGGTGTTCATCACCAACGACGTGGCGCTCCTGACGTTCGTCCCGTTCGCGGTGGCGGTGCTCGGGGGCGCCGGAAGAAGGGACCTGATGGTCCCCGTCATAGTCCTGCAGACCCTCGGGGCGAACGCGGGGAGCATGGCGACCCCGTTCGGGAACCCGCAGAACCTATTCATCAGCTCGGTGTACGGGCTGGGGTTCTGGGATGTGGTGCTCACTGTGCTTCCGATAGTGGTTGCGGGGGTGGCTGTGGTCTGCGTCCTCGCGTTCATTCAGAAAGGAGACGAGGTCCACGTGGACTTCGAAGAGCCCGCCCGTGTCAGGGACCGCGGGATCCTCGCTGTGATGTGCGTACTGTTCGTCCTGTGCATCGCCGCGGTGCTGAGGTGGATTCCCTACCAAGTTGTTCTCGTCGTGGTGCTGATCGCCGTGCTCGTCCTGAGACGCTCCGCCCTGCTGAGGGTGGACTACGGGCTCCTGCTGACCTTCGTATTCCTGTTCGTGTTCGTCGGGAACGTTTCGCAGGTGGACGCGGTGCGGGAGGCGCTGGAGGGGCTGATGTCCTGGAGCCCCGTGCTCGCTTCGGCGGGACTGAGCCAGATCGTCAGCAACGTGCCGGCGGCGGTGACGCTTTCCGGGTTCACGGCCGACTGGCAGGGGCTGCTGATTGGGACGAACATAGGCGGGTTCGGGACGCCGATAGCGTCCATGGCGAGCATCATATCGCTGAGGATCTACTCCGGGACCGAGGGCGCGGACACGAGGAGGTTCTTAGTCGTGTTCACCGCCGCGAACGTCCTGATGATGATCATCCTCGTCCCGATCGGCCTCGCCGTGCACGGGCTCCGACGGCGGGTGGCCGTAGGTCTTCTCGTACAGCCTGCGGATCTCGTCCGGGTCCTTCAGATACCTGATCTTGGAGTTCCCGCGCTTCCAGGTGACCCCGCTCTCGACGAGCGCCTCGAGGTTGGCCGCCGCCTCGGGGGTGTCGATGATCAGATTCTCGTAGAATGATTCAAGGGCCATACGATTGCCTCACGGCAACGTACAGGTTCCGGATAGATAAGGCCTCGCATGAGCCGTTTGGACCCTGAATGTGAACAAGGGTGATGGTTGCGGGAGGGATTCAAGTCCGCTCCCGCAAGGGATGGAAAGAGTTTTTCGGGCGGAGCGGAGGTACGGAGTTCCGCAGCGCCCGGGTGTTCGAGCGGGGCGGGGGCCCCGCTCGAGGGGATACATGCGGGCCCCTCGGAGAAGGGGCCCGGGGTTTCGAGAGGACTCCCCGTCCGGTTCGGGACGGGGGCACGGACACCGTTCGCGCAGGAGACTGCTGCCTGCGCGCGCCGCTCCGTCCACCAGGGGATCCACGGAGACGGATCTGCAGAGGCGGGCGGGAACGGATGGGTTGCTGCGGCCGGGACCGTCGGGGGACGGTCCCGGATCCTCCCCTTCAGCGGAGCGGATGCTCCGAGAAGCGTCAGTTGTGAGAAAGCGCCCGAGGACGTCGGATATCGACGGCATCAGATGTAGCCCATGGCGACCAGCATCTCGAAGGCGAACGTCGCGGTGAAGAAAGTCACAGCGGCGGCGAGCAGCATCGCGCTCAGCCAGAGGTTGTTCCTCCCGGTGAAGAGGAGCTTGTTCAGCCTGGTCATCGCGTTGGTCTGCTCGTACGCCGACTCGTCCGTCGGGGACTCGCGGATCTTCCTCCACATCAGCGGGGACATGGAGGATGCGCGGGACGCGCCTCAGGCCAGCCGTCATCGCGCCGGAACCGGACGATCCGACGGCAACCCTTATCTTCAATACGCAATAGTAGGCCCCGTCCGAAGAGTTCCTGTTCTAAGAAAGATAAGTTGAGCATGGTCAAATTTATATTGTATCAACGCTTTCTCTCCAATCGGGCAGTCGAAAACAGGTTTAACCCGTTTAAATACCGCCGACCTCGCAGCCAAAACCTCCGAGGCCCGGCCCTAAGCTCGGAAAACCTTAGAACCGTGAGAACGTTGACTATGCTCAAGAGATGACCATGCCGCTACCGAAGAGACGCACCGAGAAGAGCGCGGAGACGAGGCGCCGCATCCTCGACGCATCGATCGAGCTGTTCATCAAGAACGGCTACGAGAAGACCACCACCCGCCAGATCATACAGAAGGCGGGCATACTCAACGGCAGCCTGTACAACCTGTTCGAGGGCAAGGACCAGATCTTCTCCGACGTCATGATGGAGGCCCTGTGGGACTCCATCGAGGAGTCCGAGAAGTACATGCCCAAGAACATCCCGTTCGTCGACGTCGTCAGCTTCCCGATCTGCCTCCTCGTCTACGCATCCAGCCGCTCCCAGCGCGTCGCCGAGCTCTTCGCCACGTCCAACCGCATTTGGGAGATCAACAAGCGCGTGTGCGAGTCGATGATCGACTGGATCACCGAGAAGGATGTGAACCACACCCTTCCCACGGAGACGGAGGACTTCCGCATCCGCATCTACGCGTGCATGGGCGCCGTCGGCAACATCATCGAGAGGTTCGAGAAGGAGCCCGGGTGCATGTCGGACCGCGACGCGATAAACGTCCTCGCCGAGATCCTCGTGAACGCGTTCGGCCTGTCCACCATGAACCTGAAGGAGAGGGTGGACAGCGTCTACACTATCGTCAGCACCCACGACCTGGTCATCTGCGGGATGCACGTGGTGCCCCAGTCCGACGGGATCGGGATCGAGCCCGTCGGAGGGGCCTGAGTTTCTTCAATAGGCCAGGATATCCGTGCCGTGCTCGGCGTGGACGACCTCCGCGAGAGCCCCGTACATCGCGAACGCGCCGCAGATCACTCCGACGGCACCCGCGAGGGTGACGATCGCGTCGACTCCGGACAGGTTACCCACTCCGAGTAGAAGCAGCGTTATCGCCAGCGTGACGAAGGTCACCCTGGTGGTGAACCTGCCCTTCCACGCCGCCACGCTCAGCAGCGAGAACATGATCCCGTACAGGAGGCAGAAGGTCCCGAGGGTCTCGGAGACGTGCCCTGTACCCACGATCCCCGTGTCCACCGCCACGACGGTGAACCAGAACACCCCTCCCATGACGAACGTGGTCGTCCCGAGGGTGCTTCCATTCTTATATTCCATCAGTCCGGCGATGAGCTGGGCGAGCCCGCCCCCGAATATCCCCATCGCGAGGATCACGTCGTCGAGGTCCAGTACCCCGGCGTTCTTCAGTGACAGCAGAATGCATGAGATCCCGAATCCCAGGAGTCCCACCGGCCCCGCGTGGGCCGCGCTGGTCGGCATCGAATCATTGTCGGCCATGCCCCGACGATGCGCAGGATGTATTTAACAATCATCGTACTTCAAGTACGTCAATCGACGTATATGGCGCCTCCCGGGCCGCTTTCTTTATCCTCGGCACGGAGATTCACCGGACGTGTTCGCCGAACTGGACGGTATATCGCTGAGGTACGAGGACTCGGGCTCCGGGGAGCCGGTCATCCTGATCGCGGGATTCGGGGCCACCCACGCGTACTGGGGTGGAATGAGGAGGCTGCTCGACGGATACCGCGTCGTGACACTGGACAACCGCGGTTGCGGCGAGACCGTCTACAATGGAGCGTTCTCCATAGACGACCTGGCGGACGACGTGGTCCTCCTGGCGGACTTCCTTGGAATAGAGCGCTTCCACGTCCTCGGATGGTCCATGGGCACCCAGATCGCGCAGTCGCTCGGCATAAGGCACGGCGGGCGCCTGAAGTCGATCACCCTGGTGTCCGCCTACCTGTGGAGGCCCGCCCGCTCCGCCTACCTCCTGAACGGCTACACGAAGATGGCCGCCGACGGCGAGGCGCCGACGGCGTGCCTGGCGATGATGGTCAACGCCATGAGCTTCCCTCCCAGCGTGTTCGAGAAGCTGGAGGCGAGAGGGGAGACGATGCAGATCCCGAGGAAGCTCGAGGATCCGAAGAAGATGATGATGCAGCTCGACGCCGTCAACGCGTACGACACCACGGAGCTGGCATCGGGAATTCAGGTCCCGACGCTGCTGGTCCACGGGAGGGAGGACCTGATGGTCCCCCTGCCCGACGGGCTCGCCGTTGCCGAGAAGATTCCCAACTGCGAGACACTCGTCCTCGACGATGCCGGCCACAACATCCTGCCGGAGCGCTACGCCACGGAGTTCAGGGAGTTCATCGACTCCCACTCGTGATCGGCGGCGCTTCTTCTTGGCGTCCGGCTTGTAGGCCTTCAGATACTTGAGCACGGCCTGGTCGTCCTCGGAGTCCGACCACTCCGGCGTGTACCCGCCCTTCATGTACTCGTCGTACCACTTGACGCACCTGTCCATGTACTCGGTCATGTCCAGGCGGTCCTTGACCACCACGTACGTGTTGTCCTTGGACGGCATCCACTGCCTGGGGCGGTCGTAGTCCGGGTCCTCCAGGAACCCGACGACGAACACGATCTTATCCAGGTTCGAGAGCTGCGCGTACAGGGAGGCCTGGAGCATGTACTGGAACGGCACGTTCGTGTACCCGCCCTCGCCGTCCTCCCACTTGGTGCGGTCGCTCGCGGTCTTGATCTCGAGGATGGCGCTCCTCTTCCCGTCGACGACGATGTAGCCGTCGACCATCCCGCCGAACACGCGCTCGTTGTGGAAGTGGTCGTAGCCGCAGAGCTCCTTCTCCACCGGCTCCTCCACGGCCACGCGGGAGCCGTCGGCGAGGTTCAGAGGCCCCCTGAGCTTGGCGTCGCACGCACCCGCGAGGTACGCGCGGATGACCGGCTCGAGGATGTTCCCGGCGTCGATGTACCTGTTGGCCTTGTCGCCGGGGTACAGGCCGGCCATCTCGCAGGCCACCTTGAACGGCGAGGAGAACTCGCTCATGCCGAGGATCGGCGCCACGCGGGTGCCGGTGATCTTCTTGAGTTTGTAGGTGTCGAACACGACGACGCGCTCGTCCTCGTCGATGTCCACTATGCCTGCCCTGCCGTCCATCTTCATGCCATCTTGATGGGCGACATGGTATTTTACGGGCTTGGGGGGCGTCAACAGCGTGCGATACGAATTGTTATATACGAATCGTTGCGTTGCAGATAATGTGGTGATAACGGCCCCCGAAGGGGCCGGGCCCCGAAGGGCCGAGGATCAATCCTTCCTGTACAGGATGGTGATCCTCACACCGGCAAGAAGCCAGTCTATGATGAGACAAAACATCTTCGTTTTATCACCACCCGCTGGCGGTACCGGTGGTCCGAGAGTGCGAGTCTCGGTCCACCGGACTGCCCGCACTTACGGCAAAATCACTGTCAATTCGTCTTGGTACCTTAAGGAATGCACAAGCGGATTCACTTACCAACAGGTCTTAGATATGTCGACCAGACCTGGAAATCGCGTTGGACCACGCGCATCCGACCCCATCGGACGTCCACAACTCCTCGACAGAGAAGCCGGCGTCCGCCAGGACCTTCTCCAGGGCGTCGAGGGTCAGGTCGCGGTAGAAGCGCCCGTCGCGGACCCCCTCGAAGGAGCCGGACTTGAAGCAGCAGAAGAACACGCCTCCGGGACGGAGTGAACGGCGAATCCTTGCGAGGATGTCCGGAAGCTCCGCGGACGGCACGTGCAGAAGGGAGGCGCACGCCCAGACGCCGTCGAACTCGGCGTCGAACGCCAGATCCCCGAACCTCAGCGGCATCACCTCTATGCCCAGGCGCTCCCTGACGACCCTGCGCATTCCTTCGGACGCGTCCGCGGGCAGGACGTCGAACCCCATGTCCCTGAACGCGACGGTGTCCCTGCAGGAGCCGCACCCGAGGTCCAGTATCCCCGCCCCCGGCGCCAGACGGAATGCGAACCTCCCCCTGGCGTCGGACATGTCGCCGCCGAACGTCGCGTCGAAGTACCCATCGGGGTCCCTGTCGTAGAAATCGCTCATGCGGATCTCCGGATCCTCTCCACGGCCGGGCCGATCCAGTCCTCCTCGGACAGGGCGTGCTGGTGCATGTACGAGCCGATGGAGTTGCCGCGGACCAGGCCGTCCCTCTTCTCCGAGATTCCAAGACCCCTACGGACGTCGAACCCGAACACCGCGTCGGATGCTGGGAACACGTCGGAATAATGATACTCATGGCCGCGGACGCTTCCGGAGAACACCGGGTTGCCCGCCGTGGCATCCGCCATCACGTACGTGGGGCCGTGGCGGACCCCTGTCATCGCGGCCTCCGCGTCGAAGATCCCTGCCATTTCGTGGACGTTCCCGTCCTTGTCCTTTATCGAGCGGCACATGGACATCAGCCCTCCGCACTCGCCGATGACGACCTTCCCGTTCTCAGCCTCCGAGCGTATCCCCTCGAGGAACGCGCGGTTCTCCGCCAGCTGTCCGGCGTAGAGCTCCGGATAGCCGCCCCCGAGGTAGTACAGGTCCGCATCCGGCAGGTCTTCCCCGTCGGTGGGGCGGAACGTCCTGACCTTGAAGCCGGAAGCCTCCAGGCACTCGATGTTCTCCCGGTAGTAGAAGCAGAAGGAGTCGTCCATGGGCACCGCGGCGGTCATGCCGCAGTCCCTCTCCGTGTACGGAGAGCTTGTTGGAAGCTCCACGTCCGTGGACTCGGCGATGTCCATCACCGCGTCGAGGTCGATGGGCTCGGTGAGCTCCTGGAGCGGCGTTATCTCGCGCTCCGCGAAGGTCTTCAGCGTCTTCAGGCCGAGGTACCTCTGCTCCAGCGCCTTGCCGGGGCTCTTCGGTATCATCCCGACCACGTGGATCCCCGGGCAATAGGTTTCGAACGCCGTGCGCAACTTCCCGGCGTGCTGGCCGCCGGAGACGTTGTTGAGGATGACTCCGGCGATTCTCACGTCGGGGTCGAACGACCTGAAGCCGTTGACGATGGCCGCGGCGCTCCTGGTGAGAGAGCGGGCGTCCACGATGAGGATGACAGGCAATCCGAGAAGCTTCGACACGTAGGCGGTGGAACCGATGTCCCCGTCGCCGGAGAACCCCTCGTACAGACCGCGCACTCCCTCCACCACGCAGACATCCGCGTCCTTCGACGCGTATCCCGCCACATTGCGGACCACGTCGTCGGTCATCAGGAACGAGTCCAGGTTCCTGGACGGGCGGCCGGTGGCCGCCGTGTGGTACATCGGATCGATGAAATCCGGCCCGGCCTTGAACGCCTGGACCTCCATCGTCTTGGACAGCCGGGACATCAGCCCGGTGGCGATCGAGGTCTTCCCGACGCCGCTGCCTGTGCCGGCGAGGACAAATCCCTTCACAGGAGCTCCCTCAGGGTGTCCGCCGTCTCGAGGGGCACGATAGCGTGAGCCCCCATGACCAGCGGGTGCGAGGATATCTCGCCGACGGCCCACTGGCATCCGGCGTTCAGGTAGTTGGCCAGCTGCCTGGGCTGGTCGGTGATGAGGATGTCCTCCTCCCCCATGCCGGGGTAGGCGTGGCAGATCCCCAGGATGATCGTGAGGTCAGGGCCGAATGCGTCCACTTTCTCTTTCATCTGCTGGCCGACGATGGAGTACTCGTCGAGGCCACCGACAATCTCGTCTATTTTCACGCCCTTGGATTCCAGATCGGTGAGGATCTCGGTGCAGTAGTTGCGGATGCGCGGGAGTCCTTTCGTGGAATCGAGATTGGCGACGAACAGCGTCTCGCCTCCGAGCTTCTTCCTCGCGCGGTCGACTGCCTCGAACATGTCGGCGAAGCGGAAAGCCAGCTCCTTCTTCGCGTCCATGACGACAGCGACCTTGCCTCCGTTGGAAAGGACCTCCTCGATGCGCCTGCAGACGTGGAGCTTCGTGGGGCTCGTGGCCGGTTTGATGTAGTCCTTGGAGGCCATCCCGGAGTCCTTCTCCAGGCGGGTGGCCGCCTTCATCAGGGATACTTGACGGGCGCACTCCTCGGCGTCGATGATGCCGGCATCCCTCCCCGCCTCCAGCGCCTTGATGGCGCCGCGGGTGTTGTCGCCCATGCACGCGTGGACATCCACGGGGAACACGTTGGCATCGATGTTCGCCTTGCGGATGGCGCTGGCCATGTCCTCGCCGATGATCATGCTGGCGCACGTCCCGATAACTGCAACGGTCTCAGGATGGAACCTCTCCTCCACCTGCTTCAGGGTGTTGATCAGAGGCTCGGAAGCCCCGAAGATTAGGTCGTTGTCCCTCATGCCCGTTGTCACAACACGGACATCCGCGTTCTCCAGCGGACGGGACGCCATGAAGCTGCATCCGGAAGGCCCGTGGACGACGATGACGTCAATGTCCATGTCGCGGAGCGTGTACATCGCGGCCACGATCGGACTCGGGCGGGGGTGGATGACCGACCTCACTGGTAGGCCTCCTTGACGAACTCCACCAGGATCCTCGCCTCCGCCGGGATCTCCGGGAAGACGCCGTCTCCGCGGGTGATGAACAGGGGGAGTCCGTATTTCTCGACCTCCTCGCGGATGCCGTCGGCGTCCATCTTGTCGCAGACCTTCCTGCTGACAGGATCGAGTATCGCCACGGCGCCGTCGAGGGCGCCCATCCGGCTCAGGCACTCCAGGGTGCGTGCGACGGAGAGCCGCGATATCCCGGGATTCCTCTCCAGGATCACGGTCCTGCCGTCCTCCCTCCTTATCTCGCCCCTTCCGGGGACGCCCTTGAAGGACTGGAGGGCTTCGAGCACATAGTGCCTGTGTACGCCCACTGCCTCGCACACCTCGAGGGCGAGATCCATTGCGTTGAGGTACTCCGTGGCGACGTAGGACGGGTCCAGGGTGATCTCCGTGATGCCGTCGTAATCCACGGACACTCTCAGGCCCTCGCCGAGCTTCGGCTCCGATACGGCCTTCACGCGGCTCCTGTAGCCGCGGAGGTTGTCGGTGTACTGCGACCAGAACTCCACCTCGTTTTCGGGCACGATGTTGACCTTCCCGCAGAGGATGTCCTTCTTCCCGAAGGACGCCTTCAGCGTGTTCTTCGCGATGCCGTAGTCCTCCACCAGGTTGGATATGCAGGCGATGTCCGCCTTGCCGGACCCTCCGAGGGAGACCTCCGCGACTATGGCGTCGTAGTCCCCGGCCGGGAGCGTCATCAGGTACGGCGGCGCGATGCTGACGTTGCGCTCGATGTAGTGCCCGGCGGTGGTCCAGGGGCCCTCGCCCCTCGATGAGTGAAGGAGTACTCTCCTTCCTGAATCATGAAGAATCTTTGAAATGAGGTAGCAGGCGCTGGTCTTCCCCTTGACGCCGGTGACCTCGATCCTGAACCTGCGGTCGTCGATGAGCTCGCCGACCGCCTGGCTGAATGTGATAATCCTGTCGCCCTCGGCCTCCCCTATGAACGAGCGGGGGCAGTGGGCGGGGAGCGTGATGAGGTCGTACCTCCACTTCGGTGCCGTGTCGGTCACGCGGATCTCCAGCTCCTCCATCTCCCTGCGCCTGTCCTCGGGGCAGTTGCGGTAGACGTCCACGCACGTGACCTCGTAGCCCTCGCCGAGGAGCCTCCTGGCGATGATGTCGCCGCCGTGCGTCATGTCGAGGACGAGTGCCTTCATCGCAGCCCGAGCCTCCGGAGCTTCTCCACGAGCACGTCGCAGAGCCTGGGGTCCGCGCCTATCGGGATGGCGTACTTGACCTCGACGTCGCGGCCGTCCCTGTGGACGATGCCGCCGTCGGAGAAATCTTCGATTCCAAGCTTCGCGGGGACGTCCATGGTGAGATGCTTGCCGAGCGAGATGAACAGAGGGAGCGCGATGACCTCCTCGGCGCCGTCGTCCATCATCTGCGGGATGACGTCCTCGATCTTGGGCTCGTCGAACTCGTTGAAGCCGATGTAGACCTTGCCGTAGCCCCTCTCCTCCAGGCGCTTCGCGTTGAGGATGACGACGTCCTTGTTGTACGGGAGCCTGGAGCCGTGGCCCATGACGATGACGCGGGAGTCCTTCCCGGGGGTGCGGAGCTCCTCGATCCTCTCGGCGAGGATGTCGGCCAGCAGGGGCTCGTCGCCGAAGGGCTGCTCGATGCGCACGCGCACCTGCTTCCCCTGGATCTCGACGGTGCCCTCGGTGGTGTCCCTCGGGAAAGCGAAGTGCTTCACCGGGAAGTCGCGGACTATGTGCAGCCCGGACGCCACGAAGAACGGGAGGATGACTATGTCGTCGTATCCGTCGGCGACCATCTCCTCCGCCGCCTCGCGTATCGAGGGGAAGGATGTCTCGTTGAACCCCACGTACACGTTGTCGTAGCCCTTCGCCCTGAGCCTGTCGGCCTGCATGTCGAGGACGCCCTTGTTGAAGGACATGGTCGAGCCGTGCCCTCCGATCATGATTCCGGTCTTCATCTGAATCGCTCCAATCTCATGCCGCCCTCGGCGTCCTCCGACGCGTCGAGCAGGCGTTTCGCCAGCTCCATGTAGCAGCCGGCCATGGCCGAGTCCGGCTCCCCGTCCACGACGGTGGAGCCGCGCTCCTCGCACCTCTGCACGGACGGGTCCCTGGGGATCCTCATGACCACCCCGGTGCCCATCTCCTCCGCGGCTCTGTCGACGAGGGAGTCCTCGTCCTTCACGCCGCGGGAATTCTGGATTATGCCGCCCAATCTGGCGTACCCGTCGTTCCTCATGTCGTTGACGGCGCCGGCGATGTTGCTCGCCGCGTAGAGGGCCATCATCTCCCCCGAGGTGACCACGAACACGTCGCGAGCGTATCCGTTCCTTATGGGCATGGCGAACCCGCCGCAGACCACGTCGCCCAGAACATCGTAGAGGATGACGTCCGGCCTGTACACGCCGACGGCGTCCAGCTCCTCGAGCTGCTCGAACGCCGCGATGATGCCGCGTCCGGCGCATCCGACGCCGGGCCTCGGGCCGCCGCACTCCACGCACAGGACGCCTCCGGCGCCCTCGTGGACGATGTCCTCCAGCTCCGGGTCGGGGTTGTCCCTCATCGTCTCGAGGACGGTGGGTATCCTGCGGCCCGCGATGGCTCTGGTGGAATCGGCCTTGGGGTCGCACCCTATCTGCATGACCTTCAGCCCGGAGAGGGCCAGCGCCGCCGAGACGTTCCCGACGGTGGTGGATTTCCCTATGCCGCCCTTACCGTAGACCGCGATCCTGCGCATGCCCACGGTTAAGGGAGGACTCTATTAATACTTTGACGCGTGAAAGTAACACGCATACTCGAACGGGCATAGGCAAACCAGATATAGCCAGCGCACGGTTTCGGGGGCATGCCGTACACCGAGTTCAGTGTGCATTCGTCCAGAGGGGACGCGGAGCTCCACTGCGTGGAGTGGGCCGTCGAGAAGCCGATCGCCACCGTTCAGATCTCGCATGGCATGATCGAGCACATCCTCAGGTACGCCGACTTCGCGGAGTACCTCAACGGCCGCGGTTTCGCCGTCATCGGACACGACCACCTCGGACACGGCTCAACGTCGCCGGACGACCACGGGCTCATCGCCGAGAACGACGGCGACGAGCACCTGGTGGAGGACGTCTACCTGGTGACCCAGAAGGTCGCCGAGAAGTACCCCGGCGTTCCCCACTTCATACTCGGGCACAGCATGGGATCCTTCGTCGTCCGCAGATATCTCACGCGCTATGGCGACATGGTGGACGGCGCGGTCATCGTCGGAACGGGCAACCAGTCCGGATTCGTCGTCGCGTTCGCGAAGCTCGTCGCCAGCGTCCTCGTGAAGATGAAGGGACCACGCTACATCAGCCCGTTCCTGAACAAGTCGGTCCTCGGGGGCAACGACTCCAAGTTCTCGGAGCCAGACATGCCCAACAGGTGGATCTCCAGGGACCCCGAAGCAATCGCCAAGTACAACGCCGACCCCTACTGCACCTTCGACTTCACCGTCGCGGGTTACAGGGACCTCATGACGCTGATCCAGAAGGTCATCAGGCGCGTGGACATCGAGAAGGTGCCCAAGGGCCTGCCGATAATCCTGCTCTCCGGAGCGGCCGACCCCGTCGGCGAGAGCGGGAAGGGCGTCGAGAGGGCGAAGGCCGGGATGGAGAAGGCCGGCCTGTCGCCCGAGATGAAGCTCTACGAGGGGGCCAGGCACGAGATCCTGAACGAGACCAACAGGGAAGAGGTCTACAGGGACATCGGCGACTGGCTCGAGTCGCACGTCTCACAGTGACTTTATCCAGAGCGCGGCGGAGCACTTGCAGGGGTGCCCGCACACGGGGCAGAGGTGCCCGTCCTCGGAATCCACCCAGAGGTTCCAGTAGCCGGGGATCTGCAGGGACGTCCTCTCGAAGCCGTTGGCGAGGAGGGCCTTCTTGATGGGTTCCTTGCCGTCCACATGCACCCATGCCATGGAGACCAGCAGGTCGCACCCGTCCTCTATGAAGCGGTCCACGGCGGCCCTGCACAGCTGCGTTCCGACGCCGTGCCTTGCGGCGTGCGTCTCCACGGCGACGGCATCCAGCAGCCCGATCTTCTTCGCGGAGCACACGCGGTCGTTCTCGGGACCCTCAGGGAGCGCCAGCTCCTCGGGCACGTCCTCGGGGCCGAACTCCCTGCACAGCGCGAAGCCGGCGAAGTCCCTCCTGCCCTCCTGGGCGACGATGCAGAACCTGCCGGGCTCGGACAGCGCCTCCAGGAAGTCCGTGCTGGAGATGTAGTCCAATCCGAGCTGGTGCCTCCCTATCGACACCACGTGCGGTATGTCCTTCCTTCCCAGCTCCCTTATCTCGACCTTGAAATCGCCGTCCTGCATAGCTCTTCACTCTCCGCTTCCGTGAGATCCCGGTACCTCCCCTGCGGGAGGTCCCCGAGCTCTATGTTCATGACCCTGACCCTGACGAGGCGCACCACGGTGTACCCGAGCTGCCCGCACATCCTGCGGATCTGCCTGTTGAGGCCCTGGCGGAGGACGATCCGGAACTCCCTGTCGGAGAGCCTCTCGACCTCGCACCTCTTGGTCATGCGACCGAGTATTTGAACCCCGCTGGACATCGTTCTCACGAACCCGTCGGTAATGTCGTGGTCCACGGTGACGATGTACTCCTTCTCGTGCTCGCTCCTAGAGCGCATGACCGCGTTGGCCAGCTCCCCGTTGTTCGTGAGTAGGAGCAGGCCCTCGGAGTCCTTGTCCAGGCGCCCGATGGAGTAGATCCTCTCGGGGTACCCGATGAAGTCGATGACGTTGTCCGGGTCGTCCGGGCTGGACGTGCACGTCACGCCGCGGGGCTTGTTGAAGGCGATGATGATGTCGCGCTTCACCTTGGCGATCGGCTTCCCGTCGACCGTCACCTCGTCGCCCTCGGCGACCTTGTCGCCGACGACGGCCGTCCTCCCGTTGATGGAGACCCTGCCCTCCTCGATCATCCTGTCGGCCGCGCGGCGGGACGCCACGCCGGCCTCGCTGATGAACTTGTTGAGACGGGTCCCCTCCATGCAAACATGATGGATTGCGCGTATTTTAAGGGCTGGAACCGTCGAAGCATCCCCCAGTCACCGTTAAAGCGTGGAAGCGGATTCACGCCGCATGGCCCTCTTCTCGAAGAAGAAGCTCAAGACCGTCGGCATCGGCATGCACTGGGACACGGAGGACCCGTTCATCTTCGCCTCCCACCACGAGGACGACTACCCCGCCGGCAACCGCCAGCAGGCCCCGCCGCTCAACGAGATCAGCGGGAGGAACCTCGGCAGGGACTACCAGAAGAGGCTGGGGTTCAGGATGTACCACGGCAAGGTCGTGCCCGGGTTCCCGATGCACGCCCACTGGGGTTACGAGATCGTGACCGTCGCCGAGACGGGATATGTGGACCACTTCGACACCGAGGGCATCGAGGGGAGGTTCGGATTCGGCGACGTCCAGTGGGTCTGCGCCTCGTCCAAGTACCAGCACGACGAGATGTACCCGCTGGCGGACCAGGAGAACAGGAACCCCAACGACATCACGCAGATCATGATCAACCTGCCCATCGAGATGAAGAACGGGCCGAACTCGGTGCACACGGTGTGGCGCGACCAGATCCCGATCGTCGAAGGGGACGGATCACGCGTGAAGATCATCTGCGGGACATTCGGCGGGAGGACCATGGTCTCCCCCAACCCGAACTCCTGGGCAGACGGCAACCACGGGGTGAGAATCCTCAGAATCACTCTCGAGAAGGACGGGGAAGTCGTTTTGGACCCGGCCGCGGACGGCGCGAGGAGGAGCCTCTACGTCGTCTCGGGGACCGGGGTGAGGGTTTGCGGCGAGGATGTCGGGCCGGACACCAGGGTCAAGCCGGATGCCTCGGCCGAGGTACCAGTCGAGAACCCGGGGGACCCGGCCGTCGTCTGGGTGCTGGAAGGCGCACCCATCGGACAGCGCATGGCGTCATTCGGACCCGTCACCCTTGCGGACACGCCCCAGGTCCGGGCCGCCCTCGACGACATTCGGAAAAACGAGTTCTCCGTGTGGCCGTGGAGGATCATCGACCAGACCCAGCCCCTGGGGGCGCCCAGGTTCATACGGTATCCGGACGGGACTGTGTCGGTTCCTGCCGACCAGCCGCCTTGCGACCGTATACCAGAAGGAGAGCGGAATTCACAACGACGAACACGGATCCGACGTTGTGCACCAGGGCTCCTTCCACTGGACCGAGTACAGCAAGCATCGCCAGCGCGACTGCTAGGAAGTTCCAGCACATCGAGAAGGCGATGTTGAAGCGCACCTTGCCCATCATCTTCCTGCTGAGCGCGACGGTGTGCGGCAGGGCGTCCACCCTGTCGCCGATCAGCGCCATGTCCGCCGCGTCGACGGCTATGTCGCTTCCGGAGTCGCCCATGGCGACGCCCACCCACGCCTTCCTGAGGGCGGGGGCGTCGTTGACGCCGTCCCCTACCATGCAGACCTTGGAGCCGGACTCCTGCATCCTGCCCACCTCGTCCATCTTGGTCTCCGGGGTGCACTCGGCTATGTAATCCTTTATCCCGGCCTCGGACGCCATGTGGCCCGCGGCCCTGGGGTTGTCCCCCGTCAGGAGGACGCACTTGACTCCGAGCGAATCGAGCTCGGACACCATGTCCCTGGCGGTCCCGCGGATCGTATCGGACAGCGTGACCATTCCCGCGAACTCGTTGTCCACGGCGATGAACGACGTGGTGCAGCCGGTGTCGAAGAGGGCGCCGGCCCTGTCGGAGTAGTCCTGGGGCACGGAGACGCTAGCTTCCTCCATCATCCTGGCGTTCCCGATCATCACGGTCTTCCCGTCCACGGTCGCGGACACCCCGCGCCCGATGGTCATCTTAAAGTCGGCAGGGTCGACGACGGAGGCGCCGTTGGCCTTCGCGTAGGACACGATGGCCTTTCCTAGCGGGTGCTCGGACCTGGACTCCGCGGATGCGACGAGTCCGAGGAGGGATCCGCTGTCGGATACGGCCTCGAACGCGGTGACCTCGGGCCTTCCCTCGGTGATGGTTCCCGTCTTGTCCAGGGCGATGGTGTCCACGTTGGATATCCTCTCGAGCGAGTCCCCGTCCTTCACGAGCACCCCCTTCTTGGTGAGGTTGCCGATTGCCGCGACGACGGCCGTCGGGGTAGCGAGGATGAACGCGCAGGGGCAGAACACGATCATGACCGTGACGGCCCTGTAGATGTCCCAAGTGACGAGGTACGTCACGAGCGCGAGCACCATGACGATGGCCACGAGGTACGTCGCCCACCTGTCCGCGGTGCGGACCATGCGGGTCTTGTCGGCGTCCACCGAGGACACGAGCTGCGCCATCCTCTGCATCGAGGAGTCGCCGCTCTCCTTCAGGACCTCCATGTCGAAGGCGCCCATCTGGTTGATCGTGCCGCTGAACACCTCGTCCCCGACAGCCTTGTCGACGGGTATGGACTCGCCGGTCATGACCGACTGGTCGATGGACGTCTCTCCGGACACGATCCTCCCGTCCACGGGGACGGACTCTCCGGGCAGGACCCTGAGGATCTGTCCGATCCTTATCTCCTCGACGGGGACGACCTTCTCCTCCCCGTTCTCGAGGACGCGTCCGGTCTTCGGGGAGAGGCTGATGAGCTTCTCGACGCCCTTGTTGGCCTTCGCCGCGGAGACGTCCTCCAGCAGGCCGCCGATCTCCATGATCAACGCGACCTCTCCGGCGGCGAACCACTCCTGCAGGCATATCGCCGCTATGATCGCCATCGCCACGAGGACGTCGGCCTTTATGTCGTGTCTGAGGATCAGTCCCGTCGCGGCGTCCCACAGGATGGGGGCTCCGCACAGGATGATCGCGATCCATGCGGGGTCCACCGGGCCGGGGACCCACTCGAAGTACGACACCACCAGGGAGACCGCGGAGATGACCAGCAGTAACACCGAGCGGTTGATATCGTCCTTCAGGAAGTCGGAAATCTTGGACATTCTATCGAAAACATGTGTTCGCGTTGTTCGGATTAATAGGATTCCGTACCCGGGCGGGCGAGCGCATAACACTTTCGGATTCGTGCCATTGTGTTATAAGCATCCCCTTTCTGTGACACTCGTATGCCAAAATACTCGAGAACGTAACACCGGAATCCGGCGCCGGTATCACGGATGGAATTTCCGTATCGACCCGTTGCTACGCGCGGCCGCGTTCATATCCGAATGAGCTAGCGCTCTAGCTGACCGGAGAAGTGTGGGAGGCCCCCGGGTACCTCCGGGGGTAGTGGTTTAAGGTCAGATGACCTTGGACTCGATGCCGGATCCGAAGTACCCGAGCAGCGCGACCTTGTTCTGCACCATCTCGACGCAGGCGCGATCGCAGAGGAGCACGGAATCGTGCCCGCGGAGGCAGTCCGTGGCGCATGCCTCGAAGCCTCCGAACATGAAGTCCGGCATGCGCTCCATGGAGCGGCCGAGAGCCTTGGAGTCGGTTCCGAACACGCCGACCCTGACGCCCTCCGGAGCCGTGAAGGAGGGCTCCGACCCGGCGTCCACCGGGACGATCGTGAGGGCCCCTCTGGGCCCGTCCGAGACCTTGGAGACGAACTGCGACTCGGTGCGGGGGCGCGGGGCCTCGTCGATGCCCCTCATCGCACAGTATCCGCGGTTGATGGTGAAGATCGACGGCTGCATGACGCCCGACGTGAAGACGCACCTGTCGTCGCCGTAGAACCCGTCGGGGTCCCCGGAGTAGACCAGCGTCCCCTCCCTGAGCACGTGGATGTCCTCCGCCCATGTGTACGCGAGGTCGACGTCGTGCGTGGAGATGATCACGTCCGTGCCGTTGTGATGCAGCTGCTCGGCCAGCTCCATGAAGTCCTGGGCCATCTGCGGGTCGAGTCCCGCCGTGGGCTCGTCAAGAACCAGCACCTCGGGCCTCATGGCCAGCGCGCCGGCCAGAGCGAGCCTCTTCCTCTGCCCGTACGAGAGCTGCAGGGTGTTCTTGTCCCTGAACTCGGTGAGCCCGGTGAGGAACAGCGCCTCCTCGACCCTTGCGTCGACCTCCTCCTTGGGAAGGTCGATGTTGGTGGGCCCGTAGGCTATGTCAGTCTCGACCGTCTGCCCGAAGACCTGGTCGTCGGGGTTCTGGAGGACCACCCCGATCCTCGAGCGGAGCTCGCGGAGCTTCCTCCTCTTGTAGCTGATCGGCTGGCCGTCGAACAGGACGGTCCCCTTGGCGGGTTCCACGACGCCGTTGAAGTGGTAGAACAGGGTGGACTTCCCCGCCCCGTTCGCGCCGAGGATGACCGTGCGGGCGCCCTTGCGGACACCCAGGGACACATTGTCCAGCGAGGGCTTCTTGCTGCCCTCGTAGTAGTACGTGACGTCCTTCAGCTCGATGATGTTCCCGGTCACATTACCGCCCCCTTGCCGTACTCCTCGATGGCCGCGCCGCGGCGCTTCGCCAGGGGCACCATGTTGGAGTCGCAGAACAGGACGGAGTCCTTCCCGCGTATCGCATCCGTCATGCATCCCTCGATGGCGTTGAACCCGTGGTCCACGCGGAGCCCGCCGGACGAGAAGGCCCTGTGGGCTATCGCGCCGTACACGCCGATGGACTGGTCGTCCGGGACGTTACCGACCTCGGCCGCCACGTCCGTGTCCGCGTCGACGGGGACGATCCTCACCTTGCCGAACACGGCCCCCTCGGGCGCCAGGCTGCAGAGCAGCTGGGCGCAGGTCCTGGGGCGGTGCGGGCTCCCGGGGCACAGGGACGCGTCAACGGACGAAGGCGTCGGCCTGGTGAGGCCGCACGCGAAGGCCCTGGCGGAATCTGAGAAGAACTCCTCCGGGCTGCCGGAGAACACCGCCTTCCCGCGGCGTATCACATGGACCTCCTCGGCCCACGTGTACGCCAGGTCGACATCGTGAGTTGAGATCAATACAGTGGTCCCGGCCTCCACGAGCTGGTCCACCAGCTCCATGACCTCCTGGGCCATCTGCGGGTCGAGTCCCGCCGTGGGCTCGTCGAGGATCAGGACCTTCGGATCGACGGCGAGCGCTCCGGCGATGGAGACCCTCTTCCTCTGCCCGTAGGACAGCTGCGTGGAGGGGCGCTTGCGGTAGCCCTCCATGCCCACCTTGAACAGGGCGTCCTGTATCCTCCTCTCTATCTCGTCGCGCTCCATGCCCATGTTCATGGGGCCGAAGGCGACATCCTCCTCCACGGTGGAGGAGAAGATCTGCTCGTCGGGGTTCTGTACCACGACGCAGATGTCCGAGCGCAGCTTCCTCAGGTCGGCCTTCTCGTAGGAGAGCGGC
The DNA here is from genome assembly GCA_030539565.1 of Thermoplasmata archaeon. GTDB lineage: Archaea > Thermoplasmatota > Thermoplasmata > Methanomassiliicoccales > Methanomethylophilaceae > Methanoprimaticola. The sequence goes on from JAUNYA010000009.1 coordinate 25,565, forward strand.
TCGCCGTTGTAGAGCACCGTGCCGGACTTCGGCTTGTAGACGCCGTTGAAATGGTAGAACAGTGTGGACTTCCCGGCCCCGTTGGCGCCGAGGATGGCCGTGCGCGATCCCCTGCGTATCCTCACGGACACGTCGTCCAGGGAGGGACGGTCCTGCCTCACGCTGTACGTGTACGAGACCCCGCGGGCCTCGAGGATGTAATCATCGCTCATGCAATCACCCCCGACAGGAGGATGTCGCACATGTCGATCCATCCCTCCGTGTACATGCCGAACACGTACATGCCCGCGAACGTCAGGACCGATATCGCGAGCCACTTGACACCCATCTTCGGGGGCTGGTTGTACACGGGGAAGTAGCCCTGGTAGTTCCTGCATTCCAGGGCGGTCTGGGCCTTGTCGGCCAGGTTAGTGGACGAGATGAATATCCCGACCGCTATAGACGCGACAGTGCTTATGCTGCGCATCGCGCCGTTGAACCCCATCCTGCAGCTCGCGGCGTTCCACATGACCTCCATCCTCTCGAGGAGGAGGAAGCCGTAGCGGTAGATCAGGACCACGAGCTCGGAGATCTCCGTCGGGATCTTCGCCTGACGGAGCGCCTGGGATAGGTGGGGAATGGGGGTGGAGGTCGCGAACGCCATCATGACGGCCATGCCGGCGACCCCCCTGAAGAGGATCAGCCAAGCCTTGTTGAAGCTGTCGTCCGTCATGTGGACGTGCACCCAGAGGATGTGGGTGTCCCATATCACGGTCCCGGTGTCCCCGCTGATGGAGACCATGCCGCAACCGAACGCTATGATGACCAGCGCCTCGGCCAACGCCAATGCTATGAGGAAGGGTATCCGGAAATTGGTGGAGTAGGCCATCAGTATCAGACCGATGGCCAGCGTCACCACGGGCACCAGCATCGACGAGGTCGCCAGATTCGCTATGAGCACCATTATCACGAAGAAGAGCTTGCCGAGCGGGGCCCAGCCGAGCATCCTCGAGCTGTATGCCAGCGTATCCATCTGGGATTCTTCTGACGTCGCGATTCACCCCCTGTTTTTCATCATTCCTTCTTGATCGTGTAATGACCGATGAAGTAGCCGATGATGACCGCTCCGATGGCGGCCTGGAGGGCGAAGAGCATGCTCTCGGTCTCTCCGGGGAGCTCGTAGTCCCCGAAGATTCCGGAGTACCAGGGCTCGTAGTCGGGGTCGTACTCGCCGATGACGCCCTCGGCGCCGTCGTCGGCGCCGCCGAACTCGGAGCCGTTGCCGGCACCGTAGGCGAGGGCCACGACGCACAGGAGCGCGATGACGGCGAATCCGCCGATGTACACGGCCGCGTTCTTGGCGTTCATGCGGAGACCTCCTTGGGCTCGTCCTCCTTGGGATCCTTCGGCTCCATGCCCTGGGCGATCTCGAAGATCTCGGGCCTGTTGCGGACCAGGTAGGTGGCGAACATGAAGAACAGCACGGCCTCCATGACGGCCAGGGGCAGCTGGGTGGCGGCATAGTTGGTCAGGAACGCGACGAGCGCGTCGACGGACTGTCCGTGGTTGAACGTCATCTGGATCGCGGTGACCACATAGGTGAACAGGTCCGCGAACAGGGCGGCGAAGAACATGCTGACGGGGATGCTGAGGTTGCCCTTCAGCAGGAGCCTCCAGATGACGAGGCCGATGAAGGGCCCGGCGATTCCCATCGAGAAGATGTTGGCTCCGAGAGTGGTCAGCCCTCCGTGGGCGAGCAGGAGCGCCTGGAAGATCAGGACGATGGTCGCCAGGAAAGCGGTGACGGACACGCCGTACATGACGGCGGAGAATCCGGTTCCGGTCGGGTGGGAGCTCGATCCCGTCACCGACGGCAGCTTCAGCGAGGACAGCAGGAATATGAACGCACCGGAGAGGGCCACGGTCATCTTCTGATCCGGGTGCTCCCTGATGAGCTCGACGATTTTCTTAGCTCCGAGAATGACGAAGGGGAGCGCCAGGATGAACCATAGCACGCACCACTGCCAGTCAAGGAATCCTTCCATTATGTGCATTGGGTACCTCCAATTACATTGAGACAGCCCTCGACAGGGTTGTCGAATACCACGGCAAAGCCGCTACCAATCTTAGATGGTGAATGCATCCAACTCGCATTATAAGCTACTTTGGATGAATCAACCAGCTTAATTTAAATACCCTGGATGATATCTCCGGGCAGTTAGGAATACCTTTAAATTCTTTAGGAGTCCCATTGGATGTATAATGGTATTAACCCTGACTTTGTCAGTTGCTGAACAGGGGAGTGTGCAGGCCCGATTCTCCAAT
>JAUNYA010000077.1 GCA_030539565.1 Thermoplasmata archaeon
TCTGGCTCTTGGTGAGCCCCGCCTCCCTGAGCGGCGAGCGTATGCCCATCTCCGCCAGGGCCCTCATGCCGGGGCGCTCCTCCACGGGGTCCGACGCGTTCGTTCCGTCGGCGACCACGTCGTAGCCCAGCTCGTGCGCCTTCGCGACTATGGCGCCGAACATGGCCCGCTTGCACATGTAGCACCGGTCCGGGCCGTTGGCGACGAGCCCCCCGATGGACATGGCGTCCACGTCGATGACGACCGGTTCCAATCCCTGGGACCTGCAGAACCTCTCCGCGGACTCGACCTCGCCGTGGCAGGCGAGCTGTGACCGTATGATTATGGGGACGACCTCGGCGTGCATCTTGGCCGCCTCGTGGACGAGGAACGTGGAATCGGTCCCGCCCGAGCATGCTATGGCGACGCGGTGGTTCTCCCTGAAGAAGGATTCGAGGCTCCTTTTGTTGAGGCTCACGGCGCCCCTCACGCACGTGCGCGTAGATAAAATCAGCCCTGCTTGTCGGGATCCAGGACTATGTCGTTGGAGCCGGCCTTCCTGCACATGTTCTTGGAGAGCATGCCGCACTCCATCCATGCCGCGTTCATCACGGCCACGGGGCACAGGCACGTGGCGGAGAGGGCCTGGCGGATCTCCGGCGCGTTGATCTTGCTGGTGCAGAAGTCCGTCGCGTCCTCCATCGTGATCTCGGTGAGGCGCTTGGCGTAGTCCTGCACGTGGGCGCAGTCCGAGGTGATCTCGACGTCCATGTTCCCGTCGTCGCGCATGCTGACCTTCACATGGTGGACCTTGCTGCACGTGCGCATGTTGACGGTTACCTCGGACGTCATCTTAACTCGCCTCAGTTGAATATGTGCTTCTGCCTCTCCTTGGAGATCTCCAGGAGGACCTCCGCGATGCGGGACGCCTCGTACTCGGTGAGGCTGACCTCCTCGCAGAGCTCGCGGTAGTGCTGTTTGACCTCGCGCTCCTTCTCCTCGTCCCAGTAGCGCTGCTTGGAACTCTTCTTGGCCTTCGCAAGCTCGTCGGCTATCTCCATGCGTGTGGCGATGAGGTCGATGATCTCCTCGTCGATGGCCTCAATCTGCTCCCTCAGCTCCTCTGTGTTGGGCATTGCAGCCTATCGTACAATATGAGGATTATTTATGGGTTTACGCCGGATCGAAGAGGACCATCCCGAAGAAGGCGTGTCTGGAACCTTCCTCGCTGCCGGTGGCGATCCCCTCGCGGATGAGGAACGAGTCCAGGTCTATGCAGTACCCCTCGATGGACGCGACCGCCCTGTCGGGGTGCCTGCAGGGGGCGTCCGGATAGGAGCATGAGGGGCAGAGGCGGCATCCGCCGGCGGAGAGGACGAGGAAGTCCTCGCCGGAGGCGCGGAGCTCGTCGTGTATCGCCTGGGTGACCTCGCGGTGGCTCCTGCCGCCCTCGGCCATCCCCTCCAGGTCGAAGGGCCCGTCGCGGGGGACGGACGTGCGGAACAGCAGGGCTTTGGAGAACCTGTTTATCCTGAGCTCGCAGATGAACCTCGGCGGGAGCGCGGGCGGGCACATCCAGTTGCTCCCGTAGAGGCCGCAGTAGTTCAGGGCGCACTGGTCCCGGACGGTGTCCCTGACGGACAGCGGGTGCTCCCTGAGGTCGAACACCTCCATGTACTCGATCCTGGGGTCCTCCAGGGATTTCGCATCATCCACTGCGGGCATGTACGGCTCCTGCGACGACGAATGGCGCACGCGCGTGTTAAAACCGACGGCAGGCCGCCACCGATGTCCGTTCTTCAGTCATCAATGAACAAAAATGCTTATCAATGGATTCAATGATACAACCGCATGGATATCATAGACGGGTGGTTCGACGGCTATCCCTCGCAGGAGAAGGTCGCGAAGCTGCTCCTGGAGAGCGGCATGCGCGTGGAGGCGGGTAGGGCCTACTGCGGGAACGTCGAACAGGGGGACTCCGCCATCGGCCGCGCCTGCGGCGTGGACCGCAGGGTGGTGAGGACCACCCTCGAGAGGATCTCCGCGACGCCTGAGCTGGACGCGATATTCTCGAAGCTCCGCAGCACCCTGTCCATGGTGGACCTCGCTTCGGAGATCGGATGCTCGGCGATGGTCATCAACCCGACGGACTCCACGATGCCCGGTATCCTCGCGGACATCACCGGCGTGCTCTACAAGCACGGCGTGTCCGTGAGGCAGGCCATGGTCGACGACAGCGGGGACGAGGGCGAGGCCGTGCTGCTAGTGGTGGTCTACGGCAGGATCCCGCCCGGGGCGATCCCGGACCTGAAGGCGTGCCGCGGCGTGGACAGCGTGCTCCTCAAGTGAGAAGGGGCCGCCGCACACACGCATCTGTATCCTTCGGTCAATAGAGTTAAGAGCAAGGGGCGGTTCGGAGCCCCGGACACCCCCATTCATGGAGAGATGGACTTGGCGGACATAGAGTATGGAGAGGAGTTCGCGGTCATGCTGACCGTCGACGGGAGGATCTGCGTCCTCACGAACGGCCTGAGCATCACGATTCTGAGGATGCTCATGAAGGGCGACACCACGCTGATGAAGGTGCTGGACGCCACGGGGGTCGCCAAATCCACCGGCAAATCCAACCTTTCGTCGCTGGTCTCCCGCGGCCTCATCACCACGAGGAGGTCCGAGACCGACAAACGCGTCCTCTACTACTCGCTCACCTCGTATCTCCTGTTCGGGTCCGACGACATCCCGCAGATTCCCGACGAGGTAATCGACGAGGTCGTCCTGGACCTGGCGTCCGAGAACCCCAAACGCACCGCTGACGGCACGGTGCTGTTCTGCGACGCCATGGGGAGGTACGGGATCAATGTCTACACGGCGTCCTACAGGCTCGGCGTCATCGTCGGCCACTTCATATTCTCGCAGGGCCACCGGATCGCGGAGTCCTTCAGGGACGCGCTCCTCGCCCGCCTGGGCATCGACGTCGACGCGGCCATCCTCCGCATGGACGACGACGCCCTCGAGGTGTCGTTCTCCAGGAGGGACACCCCGCCGATCGCCTTCCTGCTGTCCCTCGGCTCGGTCCTCGGGGCCCTGAACGTCTACTCCCTGAAGACGAGGGACTTCTGCTATGCCCGCGTCTTCGACATGGAGTGGGAGTCCAACGACCACGGCGTCATGAGGGCGTCCCGCTTCCAGGGGGAGGTCCCGGACGAGATGGAGTACAGCGGCGGTCCCGCCGACGGCGCGGCGCTGTCCATGGACGGGCCGTTCGCCGTGTACCGCATCGGCGACAGGACCCTGGTGGTGGACAACGACACCATGATGGGCATCCTCGACGATATCGAGAAGGCGCCCAACACGATCCCCAGGATCGCCGACGCCACGGGAATCCTGACGATCACAGTCTCCGTCTCGATGAAGAAGCTCGTCGACGCGGGATTCGTTCAGGGGGACGGCGCCAGGTCCAATGTGAAGTACACGTCCCTGGGCCACAGGGTGATCAACGGCGTGCCGGTCGACTTCCGCGGATCCACCCCGTTCGACGAGATCCTGACCGCGGCCGAGTCGCCCGACTACGCCTACAGCGTCTTCGAGTACCTGGCATGCGCGATGAGGGCGGTCGGTGTGGATTTCGACGGCACCCTGTACGACACGGGGAAGAACGTCGGCGCGAGGCTCGTCAGGCTGAACCCCGGGATAACGCCGGAGGAGTTCCTGCGCAAGATCCCCCGCATGATGTGCCTCAACGACTTCGAGGTCGGCCTCAGGTCGTCCAACCCGATGGTCTTCGCCGTCGGGAACGTCAAGAACGCGTTCGCGGGCCCCGGGCAGATGGGTGCGCTCCACAGCTACATCACGGGCATGGTCCACGGCGGGCTCGGATCGCTCACGGGCGAGAGGCCGACCGTGAAGTTCGGCACGTTCTGGCACCACAACTCGTGAGCGCCCGAAATTATGATAGAAGCCGCCGGCGGGGCCTCCCGGTCCCGCCGAGGCGTTTTCACTCGGTCAGCTTCAGGTCCAGCGTGTGCAGGACGGTGCGGGGGCACGCCCTCTCGCACCTGCGGCACGCGGTTCCGGCGCAGCGGTCGGAGCGGATCTCCGCCCTGTACTTCGATACGCCCTGGGGCAGGATGCTGAGGGCCTTCTCGGGGCACTCCTTGACGCACATCCTGCATCCGACGCATCCCTCGACGACTCCGGCGAGGACGGTCCCGGACGAGATGATCCTGACCTTGCACTCCTCGGTGTCGGGAAGGTCGCGCTTGGCGAGCCTCTCGACCTTGACGTCGGAGGCGTCTATCTGGTCGGGGATGTGCGGCAGGGAGTACATGTCCAGCATGTCGTTGTACATGCTCATCGGCATGCCGGTGCACCAGACCGAGTACTCGACCGAGTAGAGGTTCTTGAACACCTCGGAGGTGGCGAACATCACGTGGTCGGCGCGGAGCTGCTTCGCGAACTCGCGGAGGCTCTCCAGGTCCACCTCGCCCATGATGATCTTCCTGGCGAGCCCTATCGACGTGTTGCCGAACTGGACGATGTGGGTGGCCCCGGGGGTGACCATGCCGATGGTCATCGCCTTGCGCGCGTCCACGTACAGGCCGGAGGCACCGGACATGTACGCCTTGCGGACGTCGTCGACCCACAGGCCGGCGGCGTTCATCAGCGTGAGGAATCCCGCGCGGAGCGCTCCGATGGCCTTGCCGGCCTCGTCCACGTCGGCGGAGGTGATCTCGATGCCGTCCTGGAGCATCAGCGTGCCCGAGGGCGTGTTGATCTTCGGCGGGGTGATGATGCCCATCTTCACCCCGTTGGCCAGGGCCGCGATGACACCGGTCCCGGTGATGCCGATCGCCTTTCCGTGCATCGGGCCCTCCTCGATCACCTTGCCGGTGAGCGGGTCGATGAGGTCGCCGGGAACGGGGGCGAGGGTGTCGTCCAGGACGTAGCACCTCCATCCGCCTTCGACGATCTCGAGTTCGCTGAGAGCGCCGGGCGCGGCGAGCATCCCGCGCTTGATCTGCTGCCCCTCGAGAGCGGGTCCCGCGGCGGCGGAGCCGCTGTAGATCTTGCCGTCCACCACCAGCGCCATCTCGGCGTTCGTCCCGTAGTCGACGACGATGCAGGGCTCCTTCTCCTGGAGGATGTCCGTCAGCATCATCATCCCGATGGCGTCGGCCCCGATCTCGTGCCTTACAGCGGGAGGGATGACGACCTTCGCCTTCGGCATGCCGACGAGCCCGAGGGACTCGGCGCTGACGACGTCGCCGTCCCTGGGAGGGGACACGACGCCGAGCGTCTTCAGCATGTTCTTGCCGGCGTACGCCAGGTCGCGGATCTCGATGTTCTGGAAGAGCGACAGCTGGAACGGGTTGCCGCAGACCCCGATGATCTCCACCTCGGAGAGGTCGCCTCCGAGCTCCTTGAACAGGTTGTTGATCGTCTCGATCATCAGCCCGTTCGCCACGTCCTCTCCAGACTTGATGGCGAAGTTCACGTGGTCGATGACGTTCATCCCGGGGATCGGGTGGCGCTCCGTGATCGCCGTCCCGACCGTCTTCCCCGTGTCCAGGTCGACCATCTGGCAGCGGAATCCGCTGGTCCCGAGGTCGAGTGCTATTCCGCGCCTCATGCCCTCTCCTCCTTCTTGATGGTGTACGCCGCGCTGTTCACGGCCATCAC
>JAUNYA010000010.1 GCA_030539565.1 Thermoplasmata archaeon
TCCTGCTGACGCTGCTCCACCTCGGCATAAAGGACATCTACCTCGGGCCGTCGCTCCCCGCATTCGTCTCCCCGGCCGTCCTGGACTTCCTGGTCCAGAACTTCGGGATACACGCGGTCGGGAACCCCGACGAGGACATGGCCGCGATGCTCGGCTGATGCCGGATCCCCGGCGGGTTCTGCGGAATCCGTCGGGAATCCAAACAATTTCGAAGGCAAACTGCGGAATCCGAACGATTTCCATCGCGGGAACCCCATTCTCTGCAATAAGTCCTTAATAGGCAACGCCATTAGGCCGTTCATGCGCATAACGATCGTAGGATGCGGCTCCATCGGCTCCAAGCTCGCCAGTGCCGCCGACGAGATGCCCGAGGTCAAGAGGATCTACCTCATGGACATGGAGAAGCCCCTGGCTGAGAACCTGGCAGCCAGGCTCAGGAAGGCGATCGTCATCGACAACGTCGAGGAGGAGCTCTACCACTGCGACCTCGTGATCGAGGCGGCCTCGCAGGCCGCCGCCAAGGACATAGCCCCCAGGGTCGTCTCCCGCGGGGTCGACATGATGCTCATGTCCGTCGGCGCCCTGGTGGACGACGACTTCAGGAGCATGGTCAGGGACAAGGCCCGCCAGGCCGAGGCGAAGATCTTCATCCCCTCCGGGGCCATCTGCGGCACCGACGGGCTCAGGTCGTCCGCCGTCGGGAGGCTGGATGAGGTCGAGCTCATCACCACCAAGGGCCCCAAGAGCCTCGAGGGCGTCCCGTACATCATCGACCACGGCATCGACGTGGACAAGGTCAAGGAGCCCACCGTCATCTTCTCCGGCTCCGCCAGGGACGCGGTCAGGTTCTTCCCGAAGAACATCAACGTGGCCGCGACGGTCGCGCTGCTCGGTGTCGGGTTCGACAGGACCAAGGTCAAGGTCGTGCTGGACCCGGCGAGCCACAGCAACTCCCACGAGCTCAGGATCAAGGGCGAGTTCGGGGAGATGACCTGCCACACCTACAACGTCCCCTCGCCGGACAACCCCAAGACCTCGTACCTGGCGTCCCTGTCGGCCATCTCGGCCCTGCACAGAATCGTCAGCAACGAGTGGATCGGAATCTGATCCCGGATCGGCGGGAGGTCTTCCCGGACCACCCGTCGACCATGTCCTCCAGCGTCAGCAGGAGGACGCCCTCCTTCTTCTCCAGGTTCTCCGTGAAGCCGGATTTCGAGCATATTGCGTAGGACTTCTCCTTGTATCCCTTGACGAGGTCCGAGTTGTAGACGAGCTTGTCCAGAACGTCGACTCCCGTGACCTCGTTGCGGTACTTGCATTCGACGAAGAGGCCGTATCTGAAATCATCCACGTCCTCGCGGGTCAGAATGATGTCGATCTCGCAGGTGGTGCGCGTGAGGCTGTCCGTGCCCCACCACGTCCCCGCCTCTCCTCCCCACGTCTTTCTGAGGTATTCCATGGACACGGTCTCGAACACATGGCCGAGGTGCTCCGACTGATGCTTGAGGATTCTCTCCGCATCTATCGCCAGCTGTTCGTCACCCTCCTCCTCGTCCACGCGTGCAACGTACCTGTAGAAGAACGCGAGGAATTGGTCGCTCACCCTGTATCTGGTCATCCTTCCGTTTTCATTGTCTACCGGAACGATCCTCTCGATGAGGCCGACCTGGATCAGCTTCTTCAGATAGTCGTCGACCAGTGGGGCGCTCATCCTCAGCTTCGTGGCGATGTCCTTCGACGCGGAGTAGCCGTCGGCCACGGTGGCAATGACCCTGCCGTAGGTGACGGGGCGTGTGAACTCCTGGAGCATGATCGCATCGGGCTCGCTTCTGAAGTACGCCCCCGGTTCCAGGAAGAGCTCTATCAGGGCTTTCTTGACGTCATCGTACTTGGAGAATCTCCAGAGGTATCCGGGCATCCCGCCGACCATGCCGTAGATCCTCATCTTGTCCTCCTCGGAGTAGTGCTCGAGGAATCCGCGTGCTTCGAAGTAGTTGAACGGCTTCAGATCGATAGTGTTGGAGCGTCTGCCGTAGTTGGGAGTCGATTCCTCGCGGATTTCGTGATTCATCATGCTCATCGACGAGCCGCTGATTATCAGGAACAGCTTCGAGCTGTGCTCGTGGTCGTCTACGAAATTCTGTATTAGTCCGGAGACCCCCCCGCTCACGCAGAGGCGGGGGTACTCATCTATCGCGAGGATGTACTTCTCATCCTTGGACATCTCTGACACCCTCTCCATGATCGTCATGAAGTCGCTGGTGTCGTCATCGGACCCGAACAGCATCTTGGAGAGTCTTTTCAGGTTCTCTTCCGGACTCACGTCTATTGCCGAGAAGTAGGTTCCCTTCTTCCCCTCCATGAATTTCTTGATCAGAGTGGTCTTCCCGACTCTCCTGCGTCCTTTGATGGGGTAGAATTGGAACTCATCCTCCTCGTAGGCCCTCTCGAGTCTGCGCAGCTCCCTCTCCCTGCCTACGAAGTTCCATTCCATGTTCCAGATATTATCTAAATTATATTTAGCAATTTCCAATTATTCAAAATTATTTAGTAAATACAGTTTATTAAAAATAATTTAATTAATTCAATTTACTCAAACAGAATTGAGTTGATCGGTTTTGTAAAGGCAGATTGAACGATTGACGGGATGGCCTTGCGTCATCCCTATCTACCGTGCCGTCATACGGTTTAGGCATGCAGAAGTCGAGGGCCGAGAGGCTCATGGAGAACGCCGGCGACATGGACGCCGTGGTCATCGCGAACGACGGGGAGCCCTTCCTGGACTCCGCATTCTGGTACATCACGGAGCAGACCTCCGGAACGTTCGAGGGGAGCTTCGCCATCGTCAGGAAGGACGGTTCCATGGACGTCGTGGTCAGCATCCTCGAGGAGGAGGGCGCCCACGACGGCAAGGGGAACATCCGGGTCTACCACGACGGCAAGGAGCGCGCCCAGTTCATCAGGGACGCGCTGAAGGGATGCACCAAGGTCGGGTTCAACGTCAACAACGTCACGTACGCGGCGGCGGAGTACGTCCGCAAGACCGCCGAGGGCATCGAGATCGTCAACGCGGCGAACGCCATAGGCGAGACGGTCTCCGTCAAGGACGAGAAGGAGATCGAGGCCACCAGGAAGGCATGCGCCATATCCTCGAAGGTCGCCGGGGAGATCCCGGACATGCTGTCCGAGGGCGTCACCGAGAAGGAGGTCGCCTCCCGCATGGACAACAGGATGCGCGAGCTCGGCGGAACGGGTAACGCGTTCGACACCATCGCGGCGTTCGGCCCCTGGTCCTCGCAGCCCCACCACATGCCCTGCGACTACGCCCTGAAGCAGGGCGACGCGGCGCTCTTCGACTTCGGGACCAAGTACGACAGGTACTGCTCGGACATGACCAGGACCGTGTTCCTCGGGAAGCCCCCGGAGGTCATGGAGAGGGCGTACGAGGTCGTGCTGAGGGCGCAGGAGGCCGGCATCGCGGAGTATCGCGCGGGCGCCAAGGCGAACGCCGCGGACCTCGCAGCCAGGAAGATCATCGACGAATCCGAGTTCAAGGGCAAGTTCATCCACTCGTTCGGCCACGGCATCGGCCAGGACGTCCACCAGCACATCTCCGTCTCGCCGAAGTCCGAGCACGTGCTCAAGGCGGGCAACATCGTCTCCGCCGAGCCCGGGATCTACATCCCCGGAGTCGGGGGCATCAGGATCGAGGACACCATCCTCATCACCGAGGACGGCTGCGAGAGGCTCACGTCCTTCGACCACTCGCTCACGGTGGTATGATGGAGTCCGTCTCGCTGAAATCCGATGCGGCGCAGGACGTGCTCCACGCGGCCGTGGACCGCATGACGGAGCTGGGCGCGGAGTTCGCCGACGCCAGGTCGCAGACCGTTCGGGTGCTCGGAGCGAGCACCGTCAACGGGGATCTGAAGCAGCTGGTCCAGAGGAGCACCGGAGGGGTCTGCCTGAGGGCATGGTCCGGCGGGCGCTGGGGATACGGCACCGTCACGTCGTTCGACAGGGAGTCGGTTCTGAGGGCCGCGGAGGAGGCAGCCGCCAACGCGAAGGGCGACGGGATCCCGGGGCTCGAGCTCGAGCCGTCCGTGGGAAGGGGCGACCACCGCGCCAAGGTTCGCATCCATCCGGATTCAGTGGACCTGGACGAGAAGATCGCCGCAGCCATGGACCTCGACAGGGCCCAGGTCATAGACGACCGCATCATCAACAGGTCCGGGGCGTACTCCGAGGAGGTCAAGACCAACACCCTGGTGAACTCCGCCGGGTCCGACCTCACGTGGGAGGAGGTCCGCACAATCTGCCGGGCGATGTCCATCGCCGCCGACGGCCAGAGGATGGAGCAGTACTACGACGGCCCCGACTCCACGCTCGGATTCGAGGTGGTCAGGGACGCGGACCTGGAGGCGATCGGAAGGACCGCGGCGTCCGAGGCGATAGTCACGCTCTCCGCGGACAGGCCCCCGTCCGGAGCCATGACCGTCATCTCCGACCCGATGGTCTCCGGTCTGCTGGCCCATGAGGCCATGGGCCACGCGTCCGAGGGCGACGAGATCACCAAGAAGCGCTCGTTCCTCACCGGAGCGGTCGGCAGGAAGGTTGCCTCCGACATCGTCACGATGTACGACGACGGCACCGTCCCCGGAGCCCACGGCTCGATACAGTTCGACGACGAGGGTACCCCGGCGTCCCGCGTGGCCATCATCGACCACGGCGAGTACAAGGGCTACATGCACAGCCTGGAGACCGCCTCCCGCCTCGGAGCCACGCCCACCGGCAACGGCAGGGCGGAGAACAGCGGCAAGAGGGTCTGGGTCAGGATGACGAACACGTTCTTCGGCCCCGGCGAGTGGGACAAGGACGAGCTCATTGCGGATACAAAGGAAGGCATCCTCTGCGACAAGATGCTCAACGGCATGGAGGACCCGGTCGGCGGGTGCTTCGAGGCCAAGTGCCTCCGCGGGTACCTCGTGAAGAACGGCGAGATCGTGAAGCCGGTGCAGTCGTTCACGCTCACCGGCAAGTCCATAGACATCCTGTCCTCGGTGGACGCCCTCTCGAAGGAGGTCGTCCTCGACGGCGGGATGTGCGGCAAGGGCATCGAGGACTGGGTGCGCGTCTCCACGGGAGGCCCGTACATGCGCGCCAGGATGATCGTGGGGGGAGGACAGTGAGCGACCTCGATTTCAGCGTGGAGAAGGCACTCAAGGCCGCAGACGGCTACGAGCAGGCCGAGGCGTACGCGTCCGAGGCGGTCATCCACACCGTCTACATCGACGGGACGCGCATCAGCAACGTGGAGACCAAGCGCGAGTCCGGACTGATGGTCAGGGTCGCGGACGGCGGGCGCCAGGGCAAGGCGTCCGTTGTCCTCTCCGGCGATATGTCCGTCCCCGAGTGCGTCAGGATGGCCGAGACCGTGCTGAGGTACTCGCCCGTCGGGAAGGAGACTCAGAGGTACGCCCAGCCAGGACAGGCGAGGATAGCGGCACCGGATGTCTGGGATAAGAGTGTGGAGGGCGTCACCCCCGAGCAGCTCAGGGATATCGCCCGCAGGCTCATCGACTCCTGCGGCGTGGACATCCCGAGGGCGCAGATCCGCGTCTCAACGAACGTCAGCCGCGTGATGAACTCCAACGGAGTGGACGTGGGGCACAGGAGCACCCTTGTCTACGGACACTTCACGTCCATGTTCAGGGGCGACCATCCCGGCGAGGGGGCCGAGAAGTTCCACGGCACCCACCTGGATGTCCCCGTCGAGAAGATCGGCGCGTCGCTCGCAAGACAGGCGAAGGACTCCGCGTCCGCGAAGGGCTTCGAGGGCCACGAGAACATGTCCATGATCCTCCCGCCCGGCCAGCTGGGCGAGATGCTGCTCACGTCGGTGGGCGCGTCGATCAACGGCCAGAGCGTGAAGTACGGCACCAGCCTGTGGAAGGACTCCGTGGGCATCGAGGTGGCCTCCAAGGAGGTCACCATGGTCGACGACCCGACGGTCGCTTCACCGCTCGCATGCGCATTCGACGACGAGGGGACCCCGACAGAGAGGCGCCCGGTCATCGAGGACGGGGTGCTGAAGGGCTTCCTGAGGGACACGTTCTGCGGCGAGAGCACCGGGAACGGCATGAGGAGGTCCAGCGAGGAGGCGATGGGCGCATACGAGAGGACTCCTGTCGTGAAGCCGCTGAACCTGTCCGTCAAGCCGGGGAGGTACACGCGCGAGCAGATCATCGAGCAGACCGACCGCGGAATCCTGGTCGAGAGGTTCGCGAACCCGGAGGCGGACGAGCTGTCCGGCAGGTTCGGACTGAACGTAAGGTGCGGGTATGTGATCAGGAACGGGGAGGTCGTCGGCGTGGTCGACAACTCGCTCCTCATGGGCAACATGATCGAGGCCCTGAAGGCCGTCGAGATGATCGGGTCCGACCCCGTGATGACGGGCGTGATCCGCGTACCGACGATGTCGTTCTCCGGAACGGAGCTCGTCGGGAACTGATCGCCGGGCCCGGAGGGGATGATCCTCCGGGATTCCGGTAAAAAACTATTTTCAAAAATACTTTTTTAAATCATACTATAATGAAAAATAGTTTATACAGATACGATCATGTTCCTTGCGGAGGGAACCGAATGTTCGTAGGCAGGGAGACGGAGCTGAACGCGCTGGAGGAGCTGTACGCCAAGAATGGGTACACCACGATGGTGGTCTACGGCCGCCGCAGAGTCGGGAAGACCGCGCTGCTCAAGGAGTTCGCCAATGGGAAGCGCTGTGTGTTCTTCACCGCCGTCCAGCGCAACATGAAGGCCAACATCGCCCGCTTCCTCGCCGCGATTCCGGCGGAGCACCGCCCTATGACCGTCAACCCGGGGTTCGAGGACCTCCTCGGCGCCGTCGGGAGGATGGCGGACGGCGGAAGGACGGTGCTGATCATCGACGAGTTCCCGTACCTGGCCCAGACGGACCCATCCATCACCAGCAGGTTCCAGGCGTACATAGGGGACGAGCTCGAGGCCAAGGACATCATGATCATCGTCTGCGGATCATCCATGGCCGCGATGCTCAACGGGGTCCTGAGCTCGAAGAGCCCGCTGTTCGGGAGGAGGACGTCACAGCTGAAGGTGGAGCCGATGGACTACGCGCAGTCCGCCCTCCTCCTGGATGGCTTCGACAACGACCAGAAGTTTCGCATCTACTCCATGGTCGGGGGGATCCCGATGTATCTGCGCATGTTCGATTCCTCGAAGTCCCTGGATGAGAATGTCACGGAGCTGTTTCTGAGGCCCCAGGGCTACATGAGGCAGGAGCCGTCCATGCTGCTGCAGATGGAGATGAGGGATCCGGCGGTGTACTCCGACATCCTGTCCGCCCTGGCGAACGGGAGGGGCAGACTGTCCGAGATTGCAACGTACGCCGATGTGGAGTCCTCCACAGCCTCGATCAAGCTGTCGGAGCTCATGTTCCTGGGGCTGGTGGACAAGGTCACGCCGTTCGGCGAGAAGCCCGGGAAGAAGACCCGCTACGTGCTGGGGGACAACCTGCTGAGGTTCCACTACGCGTTCATAGACGACACCGACGTGCCGTACACGGAGGAGGAGGTCCAGACGTTCCTGCGCTATATCGACGGGGGGATCCGCACTTACCTGGGAAGGACCTTCGAGGGCGTCTGCAGGAGATACTGCAGGAGGAGGCGGGGGTGCCTCAAGGTGGGCACCTGGTGGGGGACCGGCCCGGGATCCAAGGTGACCGAGGAGATCGACATCGTCGGCAGCGAGATGCCCGACGGATCGGGATGGTTGCTGTTCGCCGAGTGCAAGTACCGCACCCGTCCGATGGGCACGGATGAACTGGAGACCCTGGTGCGCCGCTCCAGCTACGTGGACTGCAAGGAGAGGCGCTACGCCCTGTTCTCGGCATCGGGGTTCGAGGACGAGCTGAGAGAGCGCGCGGAGGACGAAGGCGTGACGCTCGTGACCCTCGACGACCTGTACTCGGGCGGGTTCCGAGGCGGGCCGCCATCCGAATCTACTAACTGAAAAATTACTAACAAAATATTTACTAAACTTTTTGAAAGTAATTTTATACGTCTGGGTCCATGCATACTCCATGTTTGTGGGGAGAAAGGAGGAGATGGAGTATCTGGAGAGCATGTATCGCTCGTCCGGATACGACCTGATGGTCATGTACGGGAGGAGGCGCATCGGCAAGACGGAGCTCCTGGAGAGGTTCGCCGACGGCAAGCGCTCGGTGTTCTTCACTGCGAGGAACAGCACCCCCGAGAAGAACATCTCCGCGTTTCTGGAGGAGATCCCCAGGAAGTATATCGTCGGCCGTGAGAGTCTGGATCAGGTCCTGGAGTCCGTGGCCCAGATGGCCGAGGACACGGCGGACGGCAGGCTGCTCCTGGTCATAGACGAGTTCCCCTACCTCGCCAACTCGGTCCCCGGGGCGGCCAGCGATCTGCAGATAGCGATAAAGGAGCGCTTCGAGAAGCTGAATATAATGATCGTCCTCTGCGGCTCGTCGATGGGGGCGATGATCGACGGCGTCCTCGGCTCCAAGAGCCCCCTCTACGGCAGGCGCACCGGAACGATCCCCCTGCAGCCATTGGATTACCTGGAGGCGCGTGAGATGCTGGCAGGATTCACCAGAGACGAGGCGCTCGCGATCTACGGGATGGTCGGCGGGGTGCCCGCGTACCTGCAGAAGTTCGACTCCTCCAAGAGCTTGGATGCCAACATCGCTGATCTCTTCCTCAGGAGACTGAGTCCGTTCCAGGATGAGGTGGAGTACCTCATGAGGGAGGAGATGCGCAACCCTCGGGCATATACGGCGATCATCGATGCGATCGCCGCCGGAAAGACGAGAATCAGCGACATATCCGATGCCGTGAAGGACTCGACTGCGCTGACCTCCAGCCGCATGGAGGATCTGGTAAAGCTCGGGTTCGTCAGGAGGAACACCCCATACAGAGGCGATTCGACCAAGAGGACCCGCTACACGCTGAACGACCACTATCTCAGGTTCCACTATGCGATCCTGGAAGGCCACACGGTCAGGAACACCGACGAGTCCAGGGCGGCGGCCCTGAAGAGGATACACGGGGAGATGGACCCGTACCTCGGGAGGGTCTTCGAGGATGTATGCAGGACGTACTGCCTGAACATGCTGGGATGTACCGAGGCAGGGGGCTGGTGGGGGCCGGATTCCAAGAGGAAGGAGACGGCCGAGATCGACATAGTCGGCGCGGACACCGAGGCGGAGGAGGACATCCTGCTGTTCGCCGAATGCAAGTACACGAACGAGAGGGTCGGGCTGACCGAGCTGAACACGCTGAGGGAGCGCTCGATGCTCGTGAAGTGCGAGGGAAGGCGCTACGCCCTGTTCTCGGCATCGGGGTTCGACGAGAGGCTCGTCAAGGTCGCGGAGGCCGAGGGCGTCACCCTGGTCACCATGGACGACCTGTACCCGGACGGCTGAGCGCCGTCCGGCCGTTCAGGGCCTGCGCCCGTCGCGGAAGCAGGTCTCCTCGATGGGCTTCCTGGCCCCGGACAGGTGCGCGTTGGGCGTCCAGCCCTCCGCCGGCTTCCCGACGTACAGCATGCAGACCGTCCTCCACGAGTCGGGCAGGTCCAGCAGGCTTCTTGCCTTCTCCGGGTCGAAGTAGCTGATCCACGCGGTCCCCAGACCGAGGCTCACGGCCTCCATCATCATGTTCACCGCGACGATGGTCGCGTCGGTCTCCCCGCTCGGACGCCCGGTCTTGGGATGGCGCCAGCAGGCGTCCTCGTCGTAGCAGACCAGGAGCACCAGCGGGGCCCCGTAGTAGTAGACGTTGCGCCCGTTCTCGGGGTCCGCCGCCTCCGGCGAGAGCTCGGCGTACTTCTCGCTGTACCCGAAGGTGCAGAACTCCCTGACCTTCGCCAGCTCCTCCGGCGTGTCGATGACGACGATGCGCTGGGGCTGCGCGTTCACGGCGGTCGGGGCCCACCTTCCCGCTTCCAGAATCCTCCCGAGGTCCTCCTCGGACACGGGCTCCGGCCCGAACCTGCGGACCGTGTGCCTCATCCTCGATATGTCCATGTAGTCCATTTGATCGCATCCTGACGACGATCTTGCCGTCCACCCTCCCCTCGTCCAGCGCCGCGCAGGCCTCCTGGATGCAGTCGAACCCGTACGCCGCGCCGATCCTGGGGACGAGCCCGTTGGAGTCCATGAACGCGATGATCGAGTCCACGTCCCCCTGCGTCGGGTAGTTGCTGTAGAACCCAGTGAGGTACACGCCGTTGGGGATCCCCTTGATGGGGTCGAACCCGTCCAGGGTGAACACGCCCCCGAGTATCCCGGTGTCGCAGACGATCCCGCCGCGCCTGACGCAGCGGAGGGTGTCGCGGAGAACCGAGGGCCCGACGAGGTCCAGGGCCTTGTCGACCTCGACCCTCCCCTCGAGGGTCCCGTCGTCGAGGACCGCCTCGTCGGCGTCGGCCAGCAGGCGGAGCTTGGACTCCCTGTGGGTGGTGGCGACGACGTAGCACCCCATGGCGGAGGCGATCTGCATCGCCGCGTATCCGAGGGCGCACGTCGCGCCGCGGATGAGCAGCGCGTCGCCCCTCTCCAGCCTGAGGCACTCGAAGAGGGAGCCCCATGCCGTGTAGTATGTCTCGGGGATCGCGGCGAGCTGCTCCCAGGGCATGTCAGTATCCACGGGGAACACGTGGTGCGCAGGGAGCAGCGCGTACTCGGCGTAGCTCCCGTCGAAGCTCCTGCCCATGCCGCCCATCATGGCGACCACGCGCTGTCCCCGACGGAGACCGCTGTCGGAGGGGTCGGCAACGGTGCCGACGCACTCGATCCCGGGGATGACGGGCTTCGAGATGTGGTCCTCCTCGACCTCCCCGAGCCTCAGCAGGCTCTCGGAGTGGTTCATGCCGAAGGCCTCCACCTTCACCAGCACCCATCCCGGCCTGACCGCCGGGACGGGGACGTCGGTGATGCGGACCCCCGACGCCGGAGTGACGGAGGAGATGGACACCGCGCGCATCTCAGGCCTCCGCACGGTACATGTCCGACTCCACGTCGACCCAGCACTGGGGGTCGGCGGAGAGCCTGTCGCCGTTCGTCGCCTCGGCCACCGCGGGGCACCCGCGGCAGAACCTCAGCAGCCTGCACCTGGAGCACTTCTCGAGGAGGCGGATCTCGCGGTATGATTCCTCCGCGTCCCCGAGGAAGATGTCCCTCATGCTCATCTCGAAGACGTTCCCCACCTTGCTGTCCATCCTCCTGCAGGCGTACACGTCGCCGTCCGGCAGGATGGTCAGGTGGTTGGCCCCGCAGTTGCAGCCGTCGTATACCAGCGCGTCGTCGGGGAAGTCTCCTATCCTGAACAGGCCCTTCTCGTAGAGGAAGGGGGTCCAGAGGTGGTCCTTCAGGTTGAACGCCGTCCCGCAGTTCCCGTGCTCCTGGTATTTGGACCAGCATGCTTCGAGGACCTGGCGGTACTCCTCGGGGGTGAGCGGGTCGCCCCCGAAGTCCCCTCCCTCGGGGCAGTACCTGGCGAACGCGAAGATGTCCGCGCCGCTCTCGACCACCGCGTCGATGATGCTCGGCATCTGGTCCGCGTTGGCGCGGGACACCGTGGTCATCACGGCGCATCTGATGCCCGAATCATGGATGATGCGGATCGCCCTCATTGTGGCGTCGTACGATCCCGGCATGCGGATGTGGTCGTGCATCTCCTTCAGCCCGTCGATAGACACCTGGTACTTCTGGCAGCCGAGCGCCCTCATGCGGGCGCAGACCTCGGGGGTGAGATGGAAGGGGTTGCCCATGATCGCGAACTGGATGTCGCGGCCGTGGAGCATCTCCAGGAGGCTCCAGAAATCCGGGTTGAGGATGGGGTCGCCTCCGGTGATGTAGAAGTACGGCGTGCGCCCGAGCGCATCACACATCTCGACGCAGCTGTCCAGCACGTGCCTCATCTGCTCCAGGCCCATCCTCTTCAGGACGACCCCCTCCCCTACGGAGAAGATGTAGCAGTGGCGGCAGCGCTGGTCGCACTCGTCGGTTATGTGCCATTGGAAGGAGAAAAATGGTTTCATGGGAACCGTTCCTGATCAGTTCCCCGCGCCGCAGGACGCTCCGCACGCCGCGGCCTTCTTGTCGCCGGCACCGCACGATGCGCCGCAGGCGGCCGCTTTCTTGTCCCCCGCTCCGCAGGAGGCCCCGCAGGCGGTTCCGGAAGCTCCGGTGTTCCATGTCGCGAACATCTCAAGGTTGCTCATGTCTTTCTTCCTGCCATCGGCATGATGGCGAGAAGAGTTAGCGCAGGACGATATTTAGAGCGTTTGTAACATATTCTTCACCAACTCAATTAAACCGTGCGGGACATATCGGGAACCGTTGATACGATGGCTGCACAGAGCTCCGGAACCCAGGTATGCCCCGTGGCGACGACGATAGGCCTCCTCGACAGCAAGTGGAAGGTCCTCATCCTGAGGAACCTCCTGGTCGGACCGAGCAGGTACTCGGAGATCATGGAGACGATCCCGGGGATCAGCTCCAAGATGATGTCTGAGTCGCTCCGCTCGATGGAGGAGGACGGGATAATCGTGCGCGAGGAGGGCGAGAACAGCCGTGTGGTCACGTACAGCCTCAGCGAGCTGGGCGAGACGCTCCGCCCGATAATCGATGCGATGCGCGTCTGGGGCACGGAGTACCTTCGGAACAATCCCAAGGATCAATAAGGCGGCTCGAGGACGATCCTCTGCCTGTCGCCGGCCTGCTCCATGCTGGAGCACTCCTCGGTGAACCTGCCTATCTTGATGACAGGGTACGGGGCGACGGGCTCCCCGTCCTCCCCGCTCAGCGGCGTCGGCCCGAAGAAGAAGCAGAGCGCGCCCGGGCCGGGCCAGTAGGCGATGTCCCCTTTCTCCAGCTGCGTCGTCCTGCCCTCCTTGGGCATGACGGCGTAGAGGGGGCACTCGCAGTACGCCATCCCCCCGAGCATATTGGTCTCCAGCTCGAGGGGAAGGGAGAGCCAGATGGCGTTGGAGATGTCCGAGCCGTCGAGTTCCGCACGGAAGCTCCCGGACCTCGTCCTGACGGTCAGACCGCTCATTCTCGCCACCCGGCAATGAGTTTCAGTTCTTCCTCTCGAAGAGCTTGCGGATCTCCTTTCCGGTGGCCTCGAGCTGGAGGGCCTTCTCGGCGTTCTCCATCTCGTAGAGTCCCTTCAGGCCGTTGTCGTAGTCCGCCCTCCACTCGTCCTTGAACTTGCCGCTGTGGATGTCGTCGAGGATGGACTGCATGCCGGTCTTGGACTCGGGGGTGATGACCCTGTCCCTCCTGGTCAGTCCGCCGAACTCGGCGGTGTTGGAGACGACGTGCCACATGAGCTCGAAGCCGCCGGCGTAGATCAGGTCGTCGATCAGCTTGGTCTCGTGGAGGACCTCGAAGTAGGCCATCTCAGGGGGGTAGCCGGCCTTGGTCAGGGTCTCGAACCCGGCCTTGATCATGGCGGTCATTCCGCCGCAGAGGACGGCCTGCTCGCCGAAGAGGTCGGTGTAGGTCTCGTTGTCGAAGGTGGTCTCGAAGACTCCGGCCCTGGTGGATCCGAGTCCCTTGGCGAGGGCGAGGGCGACCTTCTTGGCGTTGCCGGTGTAGTCCTGGTAGACGCAGATGAGGGCGGGGACTCCGAATCCGGAGACGAACTCGTCCCTCTCCTTGTCGCCGGGGGACTTGGGGGCCATCATGATGACGTCCACGTTCTGCGGGGGCTGGATGAGCTTGTAGGTGATGTTGAACCCGTGGGCGAACTCGAGAGCGGCGCCCTCCTTGAGGTTGGGGGCGACGTCCCTGGCGTAGATCTCGGGCTGGATCTCATCGGGGAGCAGGATCATGACGACATCGGCTCCCTTGACGGCGTCGGCGAACTCCTGGACCTTGAGACCGTCCTCCTTCGCCTTCTCCCAGGACTTTCCGTCTTTCCTGGCTCCGATGGTCACATCGATGCCGGAGTCGTGGAAGCACAGGGCCTGGGCCCTTCCCTGGGCGCCGTATCCGAGAACGGCGACCTTCTTTCCGTCGAGGACCTTGAGGTCCGCATCCTTGTCATGGTATAGCTGCATGAGATTACACCTGATGGCGGGCGATTCCCTATGTCGTTCATATACTTTGTTCGCCCACGCGTGCGCGTTACAGAAGGGTGCGGAATCGGTCTTTTAGGGATATTTTGATAGTTTACTACTAAACTAAAAAGACCGAGCCGATTTGAAGGTTCTTAATCCGAATTTTGCCGCGGCAGACTATTTTTATATAAATAGTTGAGCCAAAAACCAATTACAAAACCCATTTAATAGTTGACTGAAAGATTAATATAGAGGCGCTAGTAAGGTTGACTGCAAAACAAAGGAGGGACTGTAATAGCAGTCGAGCAGATAACATACAAGAACATCGACCCGCGCACCCGCAACATGATCATGCTGGGGCTGTGCCTGGCGATGCTTGCGGCCTGCTTCGACGGTACCATCGTCGGTACCATCGGATCCGTCCTGGCCGCCGATCTGAACGGCCTCGAGCTGTACGCGTGGATGACCACGGCGTACATGCTGTGCGAGACTATCATGATCCCCATCGCGGGGAAGCTCTCCGACATATACGGGAGGAAGAAGCTCTTCCTCATCGGACTCACCATCTTCACCGTCGGCTCCCTGTTCGCGGGGATGTCCACGAGCATGGAGATGTTCATCGCCTGCCGCGCGTTCCAGGGACTGGGCGGAGGTATCCTGATCCCCGTGGCGACCGCCGCGGTCGCCGACCTGTACTCGCCCAGCGACAGGGCCAGGATGCAGGGTATCCTCGGCGCCATATTCGGTATCGGCAGCGGTATCGGGCCGCTCATAGGCGGATACATCACCGAGTTCTCCACCTGGCACTGGTGCTTCTACATGAACGTCCCCATCGCGATCGCCGCCGGACTCCTGACCATCAAGAAGTTCCCGGCCCCGGTCGGCGGGGAGAGGTCCAAGATCGACGTCAAGGGGCTGGTCGCCCTGTCCGTGCTCCTGCTGGATGTACTCCTGCTCTTCGAGTTCGGAGGCTCCGAGTTCGAGTGGGTCAGCGCCACGTCCTTCGCCATGATCGCCATCGCACTGGCGCTCGTAGTCGTGTTCGTCCTGGTCGAGCGCAAGGCCGAGAACCCCATGCTCGCGCCGCACCTGATCAAGAACCCGACGGTCATCATGGGCGCGATCTTCATGTTCGTCTTCGGAATCGGCATGATGGGCGCCATGATGTACGCCAGCATGTTCTCCATCTACGTCATGGGGCTGACGGTCCTCGAGGCCGGCGAGTGGTCCCTGGCGATGATCGCGGGTATGATGATCACGTCGATCTCCAGCGGTGCCCTGGTCAACAGGACCGGGTACAAGCCCTGGCTGATCGTGGGGCCGGTGCTGTGCTTCATCGGACTGTTCATCATGTCCGGCGTCTCGGTCGATCCGACGATGGTGATCACCAGCTCGGTCGCCGACACCTACATGTGGCAGTACCTCGGTGGCATGTTCGTGCTCGGACTCGGTCTCGGATGCATGATGTCCGTCGTCATGTCCGCCGTCCAGAACAGCGCCAAGCCCTCGGAGATGGGAATGACCACGTCCGCGGTCAACCTCATGAGGTCCGTCGGATCCACCATGGGTACCGCGATATTCGCGATGGTCATCAACTCCAAGCTGTCCGGCGAGCTGCTGAGCCTGGCTCCGGACGTGTACGCGAACTACCCGCACGACACCGGTGTCCTGAACTACATCGCCACGTTCACGGCCGACCAGTACGGCAACGTGATTACCGCCTTCGGGAACAGCGTGAACTTCACCTTCCTGGTGGGCGGCACGATCCTGCTGTGCCTGGCCATCGTCGGCATATTCTTCAAGGTGAGAAAGCCTGACGTGGACGAGGAGTTCGAGGCCGCCAAGATGGCGGTCGAGGGCAGGGGTCCCGAGGAGTGATCCTGAGAAACCGGGGGGGATCATCTCCCTCATTCCCCATCATGGAGGGGTCGCGGCTTCCCGTCACACTGCCGGTCCCCTCCACCCGGACTCTGACCGAGGGGTTCAAGTCGTCGAACGAGATACGAAAGCAAGCCGGTGAGAAAACGAGCCACGAGAAGGACGAGATGATAGACCTCATGATGGTGTTCCCCAGGAAGGCGAACACGGTGGGACGCGCCATAGCGTCCAAGTACATGAGGGACTCGCGCCTGAAGTCATACCATCTCATGCTCATCAACGCGATCTACGAGCAGGACGGGGCCTCCCAGAAGGACCTCGGCGATGCGGTCCCCTTCGACAAGTCCTACATCTCCATCGGCGTCCGCGAGCTCATCGACATGGGTTACATCGTCAACGAGGGCCAGGGGAAGGTCCACAGCCTCCGCCTGACCGAGGCCGGGCGTGATGTCCTCGCCATGTCCGAGATGATGTTCGACATCATCCGCCAGTCCATCATGGGCAACATCACCAAGGAGGAGGCGGACGAGCTGGTCAGGATACTCCGCAAGATGTCCGCCAACATGGACTCGATCATCGCCCAGTTCAACGAGAAGGAGACCTCCGCATCCAAGCGCTGGTGCGACTGCCCCTGCGACGAGGGCCCGGAGTAAACGAATCAAATAATCTTTGTTGATTATTCAACTCGGTGGAAAATCGGGATTTTCCTTGTTTTCCTCGATATAATAAATATAGATACTGGCTCTCCGACGGTGTTTTTTCCTGTAAAGGCTAGATTCCCCCTGGAATTGTTGGGTTGCCAACATACTTATACGGCCTCACATTCCGCAGGATTCGAACTCTGAACGGGAGGGGTATGTATCGCAGTCGAGCAAATCACTTACAAGAACATCGATCCGAGGGTGCGCAACACCATCATGCTGGGCCTGTGCCTGGCGATGCTGGCCGCGTGCTTCGACGGGACCATCGTCGGGACGATCGGGACCGTCATCGCCCAGGACCTCAACGGCCTCGGGCTCTACTCCTGGCTCGCCACGGCCTACATGCTGTGCGAGACCATCATGATCCCCATCGCGGGGAAGCTTTCAGATATCTACGGGAGGAAGCCGCTCTTCCTCATCGGTCTGGCCCTCTTCATGGCCGGATCCGTCGTGGCCGGTCTCTCCACCAGCATGGAGATGTTCATCGCGTGCCGTGCCGTCCAGGGTCTGGGCGGAGGTATCCTCATCCCCGTCGCCACCGCGGCGGTCGCCGACCTGTACTCGCCCCGCGACAGGGCGAGGATGCAGGGTCTGCTCGGAGCCATATTCGGAGTCGGCAGCGGTATCGGCCCCCTCCTCGGTGGATACATCGCCGAGTACATCTCCTGGCACTGGTGCTTCTACATCAACGTGCCCATCGCCATCGTGGCCGTCCTCCTGACGATCAAGAAGTTCCCCTCGCCCGCCAGCGACGGGGAGGTCACCATCGACGTCAAGGGCATCTCGTTCCTGTCCCTGTTCCTGCTGGACATCCTGCTCCTCATCGAGTTCGGCGGATCCGAGTTCGAGTGGGTCAGCACGACGTCCATCGCCATGGTCGTCATCGCGGTCGTCCTCCTGGTGCTGTTCGTCCACGTCGAGCGGAGGGCCCTCAACCCCATCCTCGCCCCGCACCTGCTGAGGAACAGGACCGTCATCATGGGTGCCATCTTCATGTTCATCTTCGGAATCGGGATGATGGGCGCGATGATGTACGCGAACATGTTCGCCATCTCCGTCATCGGCCTCACCACCCTGGAGGCCGGCGAGTGGTCCCTGGCCCTCGTCGCCGGGATGATGATCACATCCATCTCCAGCGGTTTCCTTCTGAACAAGACCGGGTTCAGGCCCTGGCTCATCGCCGGCCCCATCCTGTGCTTCCTCGGACTCTGGTACCTGTCCGGGATGGTCGTGGATCCGACGATGGCCATCACGCCGAACGCGGTCCGCGACGCCTACATGGGCCGCTACCTCCTGGGCAACTTCGTGTTCGGACTCGGACTGGGCTGCATGATGGCCGTCGTCATGTCCGCCGTCCAGAACAGCTCCAAGCCCTCCGAGATGGGCATGACCACGTCGTCGGTCAACCTCGTGAGGTCCATCGGGGCCACCATGGGGACCGCGATCTTCGCCATGATCATCAACTCGAAGCTCTCCGACGAGCTGGCGAGCTTCCTGTCCGCGGACGTGTACGCCAGCGTCCCCCACGACACGGGCGTCCTGAACTACCTGACGTCCTTCATCTCGCAGGGGATGTACGACGTCGTCGGAGGGATCCTCGCCGCATTCTCCAACAGCGTGGACTTCGCCTTCCTCGCCGGAGGCACCATCCTGCTGGTCCTCGTGATCGTGGGGATCCTCTTCAAGGTCCAGACCCCCGAGGTCGACGAGGAGCTCGAGGCGGTCAAGAGGCGCATCGAGGCCGGAGAGGACCCCGAGAGCCAGAGCACAGAGGAGTGATCCTCGGAAAACAGGGGCCAGCGCCCCATCTTCCCCCTTCTATCCATCCCTTCGGAATCCCCTGGATTCCGTCATTTGATTGAACGTTCAATCGGTATCTACTTGAATGAGCAGAGATGTGATTGACATCGAAGCCGTTCAAGGAGGCCGTCGACAGCGCGCCTCCGTGTCAGACGAATGGTTCTCACTCAGAAACGCCGGATGTTCTCCGCACCTTATGCGTCCCCCGGAGCAGGTCGCTCTTCCACCGCTGAAAGGCACCGGCCGAGACCGGGAGCGCAACCCTATTGTGTTCTCGCGCCATCATCCGAGCATGACTTTCATGGATCGCGTCCGCGCAGGCATGCCGACGTCGGAGGACGACCCCGACGTGGGCGAACTACTCGAGGTCCTGGCCCGTGCCAGGCGGCTGTGCGACAGGTTCAACGATCCCGCCACGCCCGTGGACGAGCGCAGGGCGGTCCTGGAGGAGCTTCTGGGGCAGGAGCTGGGCGAGGGGGCCGAGATCAACCCCCCGTTCAGGTGCGACGTGGGCACGAACATCCACCTCGGCAGGCACCCGAGGATCAACTACGACTGCGTCTTCCTGGACACGGCGGACATCTGGATAGGCGACTACGTGATGATCGCCCCGAGGGTCTGCATCGTGACCCCGAACCACACCTTCTCGCCGGAGGACCGCAGGAAGGTCGCCACGGTCGCCAAGCAGATCAGGATAGGCAACGACGTCTGGATCGGCACGGGCGCGATAATCCTGCCCGGCGTGACCATCGGCGACGGCGCCATCATTGGGGCCGGAGCCGTCGTCACCAAGGACGTCCCCGCAGGGGAGACATGGGTCGGGAACCCGGCGCACAGGATGGGTGAGTGAATGGATAAAATGCGTCTGCGCATGGTCGCGATGCGCTCCACCGTGGGCGACATCGATGGGAACGTCTCGAGGATAGTGTCGGAGTGCGAGTCGGCGGCATCGGACGGGGTGGACCTCGTTTGCTTCCCAGAGCTCGCGGTCACTGGATACTCGATGCCGTCCAGCAGGTCCCTCGCCATGGGCCTTGACGACCCTAGAATCGCACCCATCATCGATGCCAGCTCGGACTTGGCAGTCTGCTTCGGCTACGTCGATCCCGAGGGGCACATCTCCCAGGCTATCGCAGAGGGAGGCCGTATCATCGGCCAGTACCACAAGACCCATCTCGGCGAGAGGGAGGTCGGCGTGATGACCTCCGGCGAGGGGTTCCCGCTCGTCCGCACCCGCAAAGCCGTCGTCGGCATCCAGGTATGCTGGGAGGCCCACTTTCCGGAGATCTCCGGGACCTACGGCCTTGAGGGAGCCGACCTCATCCTGATGCCCTTCGCGTCCGGACTCGGAGGGAGGAGGCGCCAGTCCTCGTGGGACCGCGTGCTTCCCGCCAGGGCCTACGACAACACCGTCTTCGTCGGCGCATGCAACGCGTTCGGCGAGAACGGGTGCGGGGTCATGCTGGGGGGAGGCGCGGCGATATACGACGTCCGCGGCGAGAGGCTCGGTTCCGGCGAGGGGGAGTGCTCCGTCACCGCCGACCTCGATCCGGAGCAGATGTGCAGGATACGCGCCGAGGGCTACGAATCGATGCGCGACGTGTACTTCCTGGACAAGAGGCGTCCCGAGCTTTACGGAAGGCTTTCCAGAGGGCTTTGAGGTTTGAGAATATAGGCGCCCGGCCGCGGATACTATGTGAATCGGGCTTGCGGCCGGGCTGAGTGACTTGAGTGAATCGGCTATCAGATCAGTTCTCTGATATCGACCTCCTCGTCTGCTTCTTCGAGCAGGTCGCGGAGGAGGGGGTCGTCGAGGACGCCCTTCCTCCTGTCCGCGAGCCTGCGTATATCAAGCATCATGCGGCGAGCTTGGAGCCGAGGCTCTTGCAGTCGTTGGACTCGGCATCGCCGGGGTACTCGTTGGCGATGACGTCTCCGACGATGTTGGCGCCGGCGGCGTTGCACCTGTCTACCCAGTCCCTCATCCACTGGCCGTCTCCCCATCCGTAGGATCCGAACAGGGCGATCTTCTTCCCGGAGAGCGATCCCTCGACGGAGGAGAACATGGGCTCGAAGACCTCCTCCTCCAGGATCTCGTCGCCCATCGAGGGGCATCCGAACGCGACGGCGGCGTAGTTGCCGATGTCGCCGGCGGAGAAGTTGTCGGCGCTGATGACGTCGACGCTCTTTCCCGCGCTCTTGACACCCTCGGCCACGAGGTTGGCCATGGCCTCGGTGTTTCCAGTTCCACTCCAGTAGACAACTGCTATGTCTGACATGTAAGATTAGGCATACCTAAATGGTATTTAATATTTAGGAAGACCTAAACGAGAAGTGTAGAAGCGTTGAGAACCGCCGGCCGGGATGGCCGGCGTAAAGGGGGGATGATCCCCTGTTTGATCAGGCGGTTTCCCCGGCCTTGGGGGCCGGCTTCTCCTTCTCGGGGACGGTGTAGGTGTCCACCACTTTGGTGGGATCCGGCTCCGTGTACCCGGGGGTCATGCTGAGGCAGCCCTTGGGGCAGGAGTCCGCGCAGTAGGAGCACTGGATGCACTGCATCCTCTGGATGACGACCGTCCTGGACGCCTTGTCCGCGTGGATCGCGTCGGCGGGGCACTTCTTCCCGCAGATGTTGCACAGGATGCAGTCCGACGGGTCGAACTCCAGGTGGCCGCGGGATGCCGCGGGGTAGTCCCTGGGGACGGCCGGGTAGTCGAGCGTGGCGGGCTTGTGGAACAGGTTGGACCACAGCTTGCCTCCCATCTTCATTATGCCCATGTCATCACCTCTCCGTGCAGCTGATGCAGGGGTCGATGGTGATCACTATCATCGAGACGTCCTGCAGGCTGCATCCCTGGAGCATCCTCACCATGGCGGGGATGTTGATGTTCGTCGGTGTCCTCACTCTCGCGCGGTCCAGGTTCTTGGTCCCGTTGCCCTTGACGTAGTAGAACGCCTCGCCGCGGGGCTGCTCGATCCTGAAGGCGTACTCGCCCTCGGGCGGGTTGCCCTTGACGGGGACGCGCCACTCGCCCTCGGGGAGGTTCCTGAGGCCGTTGCGGATGAGGTCCAGGGACTGCATCAGCTCGTCGATACGGACGCGGCACCTGGCAAGGCAGTCGCCCTCGTCGTAGAGGACGGGCTCGAAGCCCAGCGCCTTGTAGGACGGGGTGAAGTCCCTGACGTCGTTGTTGACGCCGGATCCGCGCGCTGTCGGACCGACGGCGCACAGCTCCATGGCATCCTCCTTGGAGATGTAGCCGATGCCCCTGAGCCTGTTCTTCACCGAGGTGTCGTTGATGAACACCAGCCCGGTCTTCCTTATCTCGTCCTCGATCTCGTCGCAGACGGAGATGATCTTGGCGACCTGCTCGGGGGTGACGTCGCACTGGACCCCGCCGACCCTGCAGAAGGACACGATGACCCTGCCGCCGGTGACCGATTCGAAGATGTCCAGCACGCGCTCCCTGATCCTCCAGCACTGCATGAACAGGCTGTCGAATCCCATGCCGTCGGCGAGCAGTCCGAGCCACAGCAGGTGGCTGTGGACCCTGGACAGCTCGTGGAAGACGAGCCTCAGGGTCTCGGCCCTCTCGGGGACCTCGACCTTCATGAGGCCCTCCACGGCACCGACGTAGCCCCAGCCGTGGCCGAAGCTGCAGATGCCGCAGACGCGCTCCATGATGTAGGTCATCTGCTGGTAGTCGCGCTGCTCGACGAGCTTCTCCAGCCCGCGGTGGACGTATCCGATCGACGGAACCGCGCGGACGACGGTCTCGTCCTCGAGCTCCAGATCAAGGTGGATCGGCTCGGGGAGCGCCGGGTGCTGCGGTCCGAAGGGGACGATGGTTCTCTTTCCCATGTCACTCAGCCCCCTTCGCTTCGGGACCCTTCCACGGGGTCTTGGTGCTCACGCGGAAGAAGTTGCCCTTGTAGTCCAGCTCGCTGTCGGTGAACTCCACGTCGAACAGGTCGTGGATCTCGTTCTCGTAGACGAAGGCCGCCCAGTACGAGGGCGTGATGCTTTTCACCGGGGTGCCGAACGGGACGGTGACCTTCAGGTTGAGCAGCTTCTGATCCTTGTCGAAGCTGTACACCAGCTCGCTGGCGCCCTCCATCGTGATCGCGCATATCTGCACCATGCGGTAGCCTTCGGATTTGAGCCTGGCGGCGGTCTCGGGGACCGCCTCGGGGCTCAGGACCTCGAAGTTCTGGTCCTGGTTCACTTCCTCCCCTCCTTCTTCATCAGGGCGCGCTTCTCCTCGAGGACGGCGACGCCCTTCACTATGCCGTCTATGATCGATTCGGGCCTGGCGGCGCATCCTGGGACGTAGACGTCCACGGGGATGACGGTGTCCGCCCCTCCCAGTATGTTGTAGCAGTCGCGGAAGATTCCGCCGTTGCAGGCGCATATGCCCACGGCGACGACCACCTTCGGCTCGGGCATCTGGTCGTACAGCTGCCTGACCACGTTCTTGTTCTGGTCGTTGACCGACCCGGTGATCAGGAAGATGTCGGCCTGCTTGGGGTCGCCGGTGTTGATGACGCCGAACCTCTCGGCGTCGTACAGCGGCGTCAGGCACGCCAGGACCTCGATGTCGCACCCGTTGCAGCTGGATGCGTCGTAGTGCAGTATCCATGGGGACTTCGATGTGCTGCTCATGCTATCACCAGCAGTACGGCTATGTTGCCGAGCCCGAGTATCAGGGCGGCGACCCACCCGGTCTTGAGGGCGGTCTGCCACTTCATGCGGGCGAAGCCGTTGTCCAGCCAGATCTCCAGCAGGTAGACGAGGATCGCCACGACCATTCCGAGGATGAACCCGGTCCACTCGCCGTTCTGGAAGAACAGGGCGACCATGCCCAGGAGCATGATGTTCTCGTACCAGTGCGAGACCTCCATCATCGCGTAGGTCCTTCCGGAGAACTCCGTGGCCACTCCGCGGACGATGTCCTGGTGGGCGTGGTGGGACATGCTCAGGTCGAACGGGGACTTCCTGAGCTTCATGGTCAGGATGATCACGAAGCCGATGAAGATCCCGAGCATCGGGATGATTGCCATGTCGCTGCTCTCGGCGATGTCGATCACCCTGAAGCTGCCTCCGTCGTCGGCCCCCATGAACAGGTAGAAGCCGATCGCCATCAGCAGGACCATGGGCTCGTATGCCATCGCCACGTAGATCTCCCTCTGGGCCCCGACCTGCGCGAATGGGGATCCGGAGCAGTACGCCGCCAGCACGAGGAACACCTCGGCCAGGATGAGCGTGAAGACCACCAGCAGCAGGTCCATGCCCGCGAAGAACATGGCTCCCGTGACGATTATCCATATCAGGTAGCAGGCCACGTAGAAGTCCTGGAACCTGTTGGGCGCGTTGTTGTCCTTGGCCAGCAGCTTGCGCACGTCGTGCCAGGGCTGCGAGAGCGGAGGCCCGCGCCTGCCCTGCATCCTGGCGGATATCTTCCTGTCGACTCCGGACAGCAGGCATCCGGCGAACGGCGCCAGCGCGACGAATATTATCGCACAGAGCAGTAGAATCCAATCGTCCATCAGTACCACCCTCCGCATGCGACGACGATAGCGGCCACGATGATCACCGCGGTCACGGCCTCGCCGACCTTCCTTATCCTGTCCTCGCCGAACCATCCCTCGAGGTACCAGTTCCTGAGCGACACGTTGACCGTGGCGCCCATGGATCCCTCGTAGGAGTCGTCGTCTATGTTCACGCCGGACATGTAGGTGGGCACCTCCCTGGTGCTCCCCCTGCCGAAGAAGGGCAGGAACATCAGCGCGAGCGCGGCTATCATGATCAGCAGCAGGTACATGTTGTCGTTCTCCAGCACGGAGATCGCAGGCTCGTAGCCGAACACGGTCTCGATCCAGGGCACGACCATCCAGTCCGAGAGGAGCGGGTAGCCGAAGCAGACGAGGACGACCATCGCGGCGAGTATTCCCAGTACGGACCACTCCTGCGGGCGGACGGTCTTCTCGACGTTGTCCCTGTTCCTGGCGGCGAAGGCCAGCTTGCCCAGCCACTTGGTCCAGTAGAACCCGGTGACGGCGCTTCCGAAGGCGATGCACGCGATGAGCAGGATGCTCACAGGGTTCGAGGGATCCACGAACGCGGTGAGCGCGGCCCACTTGGAGATGAGCATGCCCAGGGGCGCGAGGAACATGGCGGCGATGCCGAGCATCATGATCAGCGCGAGCTTGGGCATCCTCTCGAACAGCCCGTCCATGTCCTCGATGTTCCTGCTGCCGATGTGGTGCTCCGCGGTACCGACGCAGAGGAACAGCATGGACTTGGTGATCGCGTGGAAGACGGTGAGCAGGACACCCGCCCAGACGGCCTCCGGCGTACCGACACCGGCGCACGCGACGATGAGTCCGAGGTTGGCTATTGTCGAGTAGGCGAGGACGCGCTTGGCGTTGCTCTGCGAGATGGCGGCCATCGACGCCAGCAGGAACGTGAGCCCTCCGACCGTCATGACCATGTAGCCTCCGACGTTGCCGCACAGCAGCGGGGACAGCTTCAGCAGCATGAACACTCCCGCCTTGACCATGGTGGACGAGTGGAGCAGCGCGGACGTGGGGGTGGGCGCGACCATGGCGCCGAGCAGCCACGTGTGGAACGGCATCTGAGCCGACTTGACGATCCCGGCGAGGGCCATGAGCATGACCGCGACGAGCACCCACTGGGCGGCCTCGACGTCGGGCGTGGCGAGGAGCTCCGCCAGGGACAGGATGCCCTCCTGGTCCGCCAGGAGTATGAGCGCCGCCAGGAAGGAGATCCCTCCGATGAGGTTCAGGATCAGCTGGCGGAACGAGTTGTTGATGGCCTCCTCCGTCTTGGTGAAGCCGATCAATGCGAAGGAGCACAGGGTGGTGATCTCCCAGAAGAAGAACATCCACACCAGGTTGTCCGAGAGCACGATGCCGAACATGGCGCTCAGGAACACGAAGAGAAGGAAGAAGAACCACGGCCTGCGGTCCTTGCCCTCGGCGTGGGCCTGGAAGTCCCTCATGTAGCCGACCGCGTAGACGCAGATCAGGCTGCCGATGATGCCGATGATGAGCACCATTATGATGCTCAGGTCGTCGATGTAGAGCCCGTTCTCGACCTCGATGCCCTCCTTGAAGTGGAACTCGAAGGCGATTGACATCAGGAGCTGGATGACCCCGAGCACCGACGCGGCGTATTTCTTGTATTTTATTCCCAGGTAGATGATCGTCAGGCCCAGGATCGCCTCGACGGCGAACATGAGCAGATCGATCGTTTCGCTGGAGATCTCGAACATCTGCGGCTTCCCGAGGTAGTTGTACGCGACCCACACGGACGCGACGATGATGACCGCCGCGCCGACCTCCGACACGATGGCGCGGGCGCGGTCGTTCTTCACTACCAGAAGGATGCATGCCACGATGAACGGGAAGACCATCAGAAACAGGATGTCGTCCATTTGCATGCCTCACTCGATTTGAACGTGGTCAAATCTTCGGGGGTGTCTTACTGTCCTGAAATATAAAGGTCACCTTTCTATCCTTCGTGAAGATTTGAACAAAACAAAAAATCGGGTCACGCCGCCTATGGCCCTCGAAGATATTATGGATGCATTGTCCAACTCCTTCGCCTCTCGTCGATTATCTAAGTGCTGGCACATTGCTTTTTATCCCATAGTGCGATGTACCGCCATGGATGGATGCGTGGGACGGGCGAAGGAACTGGAGTATCTGAGCGCCCTCTGGGAGAAGGTTCCGGTGTCGTGCGCCGTGTGCGGCCGCAGGCATCTGGGCAAGACCGCCCTGCTGAAGGAGTTCACGAAGGACAAGGACCACATCTACATCACCGGGACGCAGGGTCTCCGCTCGGACAACCTCGAGGAGATCAACCGCGCCCTCACCAAGTTCTCCGGCAAGAGGGAGAGGATCGCCGACATCGACGACCTGTTCCCGAAGCTGAAGGAGGTCTGCGGCAGGCGCAAGGTCGTCGTCATAATCGACAAGCTCAGCGACCTGGCCGAGAACTTCGAGGAGGTGAACATCTACCTCCGCAACTTCATCAACAGGGAGATGAACGGCACGAAGATCATGCTGGTCGTCTGCGACAACGACAACTCCCTCTTCGGCCGGTTCTACTACACCCTGGAGATGAAGC
>JAUNYA010000078.1 GCA_030539565.1 Thermoplasmata archaeon
ACCTCCGAAGAAGAGTTTTGCAGCTTCCTTCTGGAAACGGCGGAGCTCGGGTAAAGGAATGGGCTTCATGGTACGGATGCCAAAACGTCCAGCATGGAGAGGGGTTCCGTACCGGGCGGAGGCCTTACCATGTGGGTGAAGAGGGATTCGTCCACGAGGCCGATGAACGACCAGGGGGACTTCTTTCCCTCTTCCTTCTCTTTCTTCGCCTTGGAGGCGAGACCGATCCTCTTCTTGAATCCCTGACCGTACGTGATGTCGCGGTTGTTGAAGCACTTGTTACAGAAGTGGGTGAAGAGGGCGACGCGGAGCTTGTGGTCCTTGACCTCGTTGATGGTCCTGACCGTCGACGTGACCGCGCTGTGGTCCTTCGTGAGGCATTTGGAGACGTACTTGAACAGGTACGAGCAGACGTTCTTGCGGCCGTTGAATTTCTGACCGGAGACGACGCCCTCGATGTCGTAGAACCCGTGCTTCCAGACGGGGTTGGAGTCGATCGCTGCACGGTAGTCGGACTTGACGAGGGCCCTCGACTTGGCATCCTTCCCGAGGCGCCTGAGCGTGGCCTCGTCGTCGATGTACCACCTGACGATGTCGCCCTTGAGCTTCTTCCTGCGGACGACGACGGGCTTGTCGAGGATGATCAGCATGTGGGGGGCGGGATAGCCGTTGGCTTGGGCTTCCTTGCTGACCATCTTCCCGTGGGTGCCGAAGATCTTCGTGATGTTGGCGTCGAAGCGGTTGATGACGTTGAATTCGTTGACCGAGTTCTCGGGGCATGTGGATTTGAGAGCCGCCCATGCTTGGGCGGCGGTGTACTTGCGGGGATCGAACGTCAGGGTGACGAACAGGAGGTTCGTGGTCCTGAGGCCCCTGAATCCCGGGACGGGTTCGTCGATAAGGGCCTTCGAGATGTTCTGAGAGATCTCGTCGCGGGTCTTCCCCTTCTTCTTCGCGTACTCGTGGTTGCCGCGCTTCGGGACGGGGATGTACATGAACTGCTTGGTGTCGTGGTTGTAGAACTCGCTGCGTTGCTGCTTCTCGATGTAGTCGAGGAACATCATCTGAAGATAGTCGTCGAAGATGCTCATGTCCCCGCTGATCAGGGACTTGTGCAACCAGTCGGAATCGAACGCCCAACGGCCCTCGCAGTCGCACCTCGGAGAGGTCGTCGGATTGTAGGTCGGGATTGCGAGAAGATTATCGGAATTGGTGTGCGCCGAAGTGGTACTCTTCCAAAAAATGCCCGAATCGCATTTTGCCTCGTCGCCGAGGATGCTGGATAGGGTATGGTCCCCACCCCCTGATTTGAACAGGGGACCTGCTGATTTCAGCGGCTGTATCGGTTTTCTTCCGAAGACACTCTACAGTCAGCCGCTCTAGCCAGTCTGAGCTAGGTGGGGACAACCCTAGGATATCGAGGGTTTATATTAAACTATTCACGGAACGGTTGCGAACGAGCGAGCGCATATCCTGCGAGAATCGAAGGACGGCATCGGTTGGCGGTTCCGGAAAAACCCTCATTTTCAGGCCTCGAAACCTCGGAAAAACCCTCATTTTCAAGTGTAAAAAGTACGAAAAAACCCTCATTTTCAGGCCTCGAAACCCCGGAAAAACCCTCATTTTTTTATTGCTAGATATTGTATTGTGAAGCATGCTCAAGCGGAAGGTCTACGACAGGCTCCTCGAATGGAAGCGGAGGAGCGATGCCACATGCCTCCTCGTCAGAGGTCCCAGGCAGGTCGGCAAGACGTTCATCATCGAGGCGTTCGGGAAAGCCGAGTACGACAACTACGTCTATGTCAACTTCATCAAATTCCCGAGGGCGAAGGGGGCTTTCTCAGATGACCTGGACATCGACGGCATCATGGCTGAGCTCTCCCTGAGGCTGAGGGATGTCAGGTACTCCCCCGGCAACACCCTCCTGTTCCTCGACGAGATTCAGGAGTGCCCCCTTGCCCGTACGGCGCTGAAGATGTTCGCGCTGGACGGCAGGTACGATGTCATCGCCTCGGGCTCCCTGTTGGGCCTCCATTTCAAGAATGCCAAGAATGCTCCGACGCCCGTTGGCTACGAGGAGATCATCGAGATGAGGGCGATGGATTTCGAGGAGTTCCTATGGGCGATGGGGAGGGACTCGAAGGCCGTGGATTACTATCGGAACGCGGTCCGCGATCGCAGGCCACTGGGCGCATCCGCCAGTGCGCTGGACGACCTGTTCAGGGATTTCACCATGGTGGGCGGCATGCCCGCGGTTGTGGAGAAGTTCGCCGGGGGTTGCGGGTATCGCAGGGCATGGGAGATGAATCAGTCCATACTGGGCACCTACATGGACGACATCGACCGCTACACGTCGGGGAAGATCGAACGCAACAAGACGCGCAGCTGCATGAGGTCTGTTCCGGAGCAGCTGGCCACCCCGAACCGGAAGTTCTTCTACTCCAAGGTCGACGGAGACACGAAGAACGGATCCCGCAAGTTCAGGAATGGCGTGAACTGGCTGATAGATGCGGGGATGGTCCTGCCGTGCCATCGCCTCACCGAACCGAAGGCGTTCCTCGAGGAGAACGTCGACGAGGATGTGTTCAAAGTTTACATGCACGACACGGGGCTCCTGATGTCGATGTACGACTTCTCGGCCATGGAGCTGGTTTTCGACGAAGATGCCGACGTCAAGGTCGGCGCGGTCACGGAGAACTGCGTGGCCGCATGCATCGACAGGGCGGGGAAGGTCCCGTACTACTTCGAGAAGAAGAGCAAGCTGGAGATAGACTTCGTCGAGTACACAAAGGCCGGTGTAGCGGCGATCGAGGTGAAATCCGGCGAGAACCGCACGTCGAAGTCGCTGGACGCCCTGGAGGAGAACGGCTACAAGGCGGGTGCGCGCATCAAGCTGGAGCACGGAGACATCTGGACGGACGATGACGGGATCCTGCACCTCCCGCTCTGGGCCGCCGGATTCTTCTCCGATATATGATCACATGAGGTTCCCGAGGAACCTCGCCGCCGCTCCGGGCCTGCCCTCGTCGGTGCACTCGATCCCGGTGCCTCCCTCGAACTCCACGATCCTGCGCATCAGGTCCTCCTCGTAGGCCCACTGGGTCCTGAGGTGCTGGTTCATGTCGCGGCAGGCGATGAACAGGTAGACGAAGGAGTACATGCCGAGGGTGACCGCCATGAGGATGCCGTGCACCCAGATGTTCCTGCGCATGACGGTGTGCTCCATCTTCCCGACGTACAGCCCGAACAGTGCGCACCTCCCCTCCAGCTCCTCGGTGAACTTCGCTTGGATGCTGTCGTGCCTCGCGGGAAGGCCGAACACCGCGCTCACGGTGAAGACGAACTGCACCATCAGCAGCACGTACACGGCGGCCATGGCCACGAAGCTCAGGTAGGGCCAGCCACCGTCGAACAGGCCGGTGGTGTAGCTCAGGACTATGCCCGAGAGCGCGAGCACCGCCACGAGGACGGCCCATGCGGCCTTGGAGAACATCGTCACCATCTCACCGTACCTGCCGACCGTCTTCTCTGACAGCCTCCTCATCTCCTTCGCGTCGCCCCCGTGGGACTCCACGTAGTCGCACAGCGATCCCATCCAGACCGCATCCCTGTCCAGGTGGTTGCGGTTCCTCCTGGTGACGCAGAACACGAGGAACGACGCCAGGGCGGCCTCTGTGGCGGATATCGCGAACAGGAAAACGTCGATCAGCTCCTCCCGGGACGCATCGTCCTGGGGGAACACGTGGCTGGAGGAGTTCGCGTCCAGGTAGAACACGGTCCCGAGCGCCAGCATGGAGCCGAGGGCCATGGGGGCTACCAGCGTGAGGAGGATGAGCCAAGGCTTCAGCAGGAGGTCCCTGTCACCGCGTCTGACGACGCAGTTCACGAACTCGTCCGCGGCCCGGTTCCTGTGCATGCGTCGGCAACAATATAGCCGTAGAAAAACATCGCCCCGCATATGGCTCGCAAGGACGGAGGGAAACCATCGAAGAGGCCTCTGGCCCTGCTCGTGGCGGAGTGCTTCCTGGTGCTTATCCTGTCGATATACGTCGGCAAGATCTGCGTCCTCTCGATGTACCTTCTGAACGAGACCCCGGGCGGAGGGATGCCTACGGGCGTCAGCTGGAATCTGTTCATATTCTTATGCGAGATCGCCATGCTGTTCATCACCGCCGACGCGCTTCTGGGGATATCCTCGCGCCGTCCCAAGGGATGGAAGAAGGCCGTCCGCGGGTCCCTTCTCATGCTGCTGTTCACCATGGTGGGCACGTATACCAAGGACATGGGCTCCGTCTCGTCTATGGTGACCCTGGATCCGGCGATAGTGGTTCCGCTGGTGGCGGTGGTCTTCGTGCTGATGCTCCTGCCGAACGTCCGCGCCTACTACGTTCCCCCGATGGAGGAGGGCAGGCCGCTCTCCGCGTGGATCAAGTTCGCCTTCTTCTCGGAGCTCTACCCCGCGGGGAGGTACCGCATCGCCTACCCGGAGGAGCGCAGCTATCCCGAGGTCGAGGTGAAGGCGCACGGCGCCGGTGGCATGCGCGGGAAGGTCGAATCGATCCTCCGCAGACTCTGATATAATCACTTGGCCCAGGAGTCCACGGTGGACTTGCGCCTGTAGTTACCCATCCTGTCCTCCGGAGAATATTTCGGGGGAACGGGGCAAGATGTTTTCGCGCCGCACTCCGGACACTTCTCGTCCAGAGTGTAGCGGCCGCAGCCGCCGCAGCGCCTGATGCGGGAGCTCATTTGCTCTCGCGCTTGAGGGACGCGGTCCCGCCGTTGGAGACCAGGTCGTCGATGGCGGCGTTGGAGATGTCCTTCAGGATCTCCTCGGCCTCCTTGTACTCGGGCGCCTTGACGACGACCCTGTACCTGGGGCATCCCACGCAGGTGATCTCGGCGTCGGCTCCGTCCGCGGCGGCCACTCCCTTGAGCAGCGCGTTGCGGACCAGCTCCATGCCATTGGGGGCGGGGGATGTCATCTCCAAGATGGCGTCGATCTGGACGGACGGGGCGGCGACGTTCTCCTTCGCCACCTCCATGAATGTCTCGAGCCAGTCGCCCTCGTAGTCCTCGAGGAACGCCTCGGTGTCGGCGACCGCCGACTCGAACGAGTCGTAGAGGGACTCGTAGTCCTCCAGCAGCATGTTGCCGAACTCGTCGTAGGCCTTGTCGACGGATATGCCCATCTTCTCGGCGACGATCTCGACGAGCTTCTCGGCCTTCTTCTCGTTCTTCCAC
>JAUNYA010000011.1 GCA_030539565.1 Thermoplasmata archaeon
ACCGCCCGTC
The DNA here is from genome assembly GCA_030539565.1 of Thermoplasmata archaeon. Classification (GTDB taxonomy): domain Archaea; phylum Thermoplasmatota; class Thermoplasmata; order Methanomassiliicoccales; family Methanomethylophilaceae; genus Methanoprimaticola. Next base: position 11 of record JAUNYA010000011.1, read on the forward strand.
CTCGGACGCGTCCAGCAACCTGATGGCCTGCGTGCGCTTCGCCACCAAGGCGGACCGCTCCGGTGTGTACGTGGTGATGCACGACACCCCCGGCGATGACTCGTTCGCGGTCCACATCGGCTCCAGGGTCCGCAAGATGCACACCTCCAGGAGGGACGCGTTCCACTCCATCAACGCGCTGCCCGCCGCGCACCTCGACAAGGACGGGAACATGCAGGTCCGCACCGAGGGCCCCAGGGTCCGCGACGGGAAGGCCGTCGCCAACACGGCGATGGAGAAGTCCTGCGTCCTGCTCCAGTACTACCCCGGCATGGACCCGGCGCTCTTCGAGCCGATCTTCATGAAATCGAAGGGCATCGTGATCTCCGGATCCGGCCTCGGCCACGTCTGCGAGGGCATGATCCCGCTGATCAGGAAGGCCACGGACAACGGGTCCGTCGTCGTCCTCACGAGCCAGTGCCTCAACGGCAGGACCAACCTCAACGTGTACAACACCGGCAGGGACATGCTCCAGGCCGGCGCCGTCACCGTTCTCGACATGCTCCCCGAGACCGCCTACGTGAAGCTCATGTGGGCCCTCGCGAACACCTCCTCCGTGGAGGAGGCCAGGAAGGTCATGCAGACGCCCCTCGCGGGCGAGATGTCCGACAGGAGGACCATCGATGAGTGAAGACTACGAGATGATGTGCGGGATCGAGATCCACCAGCAGCTCGACACGAAGAAGCTCTTCTGCGACTGCGAGAGTCGCCTCTGCGAGGAGGGCGAGGGCGCCTATTTCAGGAAGCTCAGGCCCACCACCAGCGAGATGGGCGAGGTGGACCGCGCTGCGCTGGCCCAGTTCAGGAGGCACATGGGCTTCCGCTACCAGTGCTGCCAGGGCACCAGCTGCCTCGTGGAGCTGGACGAGGAGCCTCCCCACAACGTCAACCCGGACGCGATGGACATCGCGCTCACGTTCTCGGAGATGCTCGGAGCGAGCATCATCGACGAGATCCACTTCATGAGGAAGATCGTGGTCGACGGATCGAACACCTCCGGATTCCAGAGGACCGCGCTCGTGGCGACGGACGGTCATGTCATGGCCGGCGACCGCGAGATCTCCATCCTGTCCGTGTGCCTCGAGGAGGACGCGGCCAGGAAGGTCGAGACCAAGGGCGACGAGGTCCTGTACAGGCTGGACCGTCTGGGGATCCCGCTGATCGAGGTCGCCACCGGCCCCGACATGAGGACGCCCGAGGAGGTCCAGGAGGTCGCGTACCGCATCGGGACGCTTCTCAGGGCGACACGCAGGGTCAAGCGCGGCATCGGTACGATCCGCCAGGACCTGAACATCTCCATCCCCGGAGGGGCCCGCATCGAGCTCAAGGGAGTGGGCGACCTGAAGCTCATCCCCGACTACGTCAGGAACGAGGTTGCCAGGCAGAAGATGCTGATCCGCGTCAAGACCATCCTCAACGACAGGGGCACGAAGCCCGCCGAGTTCGCTCCGGAGGACGTCACCGACGTGTTCGAGAAGTGCGACTCCAAGGTCATCCAGGGCGCACTGTCCTCCAAGGGTCGTGTCCTCGCGGTCCGCCTTCCCGGATTCTCCGGCGTCATGAACGGCGATGGCGGGAAGCTCCGCCTCGGGTCCGAGATGGCCCAGAGGGCCCGCACCCGCGGCGTCAAGGGAATCTTCCACTCCGATGAGCTTCCCAACTACGGAATAACGCAGGAGTTCGTCGACGCGCTGAGGCAGCGCCTCGGCATGACCGGCGAGACCGACGCGTTCGTCATCTGCGCCGCGCCCGAGAAGAAGGCCAGGGACGCGCTCGAGGTGGCCGTCGCAAGGGCGAACGAGGCTCTCGACGGCGTTCCCGAGGAGACCCGCGACCCGCTCCCGGACGGGACCACCAAGTACTCCAGGCCGCTCCCCGGGGCAGCCAGGATGTACCCCGAGACCGATGTCCCCCCGACCACCGTCACCGACGATCTGATGTCGAGGATCCGCGGCTCCATGCCGGAGTTCCCCGAGCAGATCGAGGCCCGCCTGGTCCAGGACCACGGACTCAACGCTCAGCAGGCCAGGCAGATCGTCAGGAAGGGCCAGGACGAGCTCTTCGTCACCCTCTCCGCCGACGGCATGACCTCCGTCGCGGCCACGACGCTGCTGAACACCTTCGGCGAGCTGGAGCACGACGGCCTGGAGCCCTCCGAGATCCCGGAGACCAGGCTCGTGGAGGCCTTCGGCATGCTGAGGGACGGGCGCTTCGCCAAGGAGGCCCTGCCCGCCCTGCTGAGGGAGATGTGCTCCGGGACCGCCCCGGAGGACGCGATCTCCAAGCTCGGTCTGGGAACCGTGGACCTCTCCGAGGCGGAGGCCGTCATCGACGGCATCGTGAAGGAGCGCGAGGAGTTCGTCAGGTCCAAGGGAATGGCCGCCGTCGGGCCGCTGATGGGGCTCGTCATGGGCGCCCTCCGCGGCAAGATCGACGGCAAGCAGGCCAACGACCTGCTCGCCAAGTCCATCGGGAAGCTGCTCGGCCAGCGATCCTGAGAAACACACGGGCCGTCCGGGTCTTCTCCGGGCGGCCCTCTTACATCCGCAAGGCCGGATGCTACTGGAATAAGAGACGAAGTGTATCTTATTTATACTGGGCACAGTCTGGTTCGCCAGCGATACTATGAAGGTCCTTCTACTCAACGGGAGCCCCCGCGCCAAGGGGTGCACGTACACGGCCCTCAACGAGGTCGCCGAGGAGCTCGCCAGGCAGGGCATCGAGTCGGAGATCGTCCACGTGAAGCAGGACACGCCCGGGTGCAAGGCGTGCGAGTACTGCTTCAAGAAGGGGAGGTGCGTGATCAAGGACCAGGTCAACGAGATAGGCGAGCGCCTCGACGAGTTCGACGCCATCGTCCTCGGGTCCCCCGTCTACTACGCAGGACCCTCGGGGCAGATATGCGCGTTCGCGGACAGGCTGTTCTTCTCCAACGCCCCCAGGATGGCCGGGAAGCTCGGAGCGTGCGTGGTCTCCTGTCGCAGGGGAGGGGCGACCGCCGCCTTCGACCGCCTGAACAAGTACTTCACGATCTCCAACATGCCCGTGGTTCCCTCCCAGTACTGGAACCAGGTCCACGGGAACACGCCGGAGGAGGTCCTGCAGGACACCGAGGGCCTCCAGACGATGAGGACCCTGGCGAGGAACATGGCGTGGATGCTGAAGTGCATCGAGGCCGCCGACGCGGCGGGGGTTCCCAGACCGGAGTACGAGCCCGTCGTGCACACCAACTTCATCAGAGGCGAGTGAGCATGGACTTCAGGGCGAAGCTTAGCTTCGTCTCGGTGGTCGGTGCGCTGGTCGTACTGTACTTCGCGTCGGGGTCGCCGATATCGCTGTACTCCATGTGGCAGGACGAGCTGGGGCTCACGCACGCCCAGCTTTCCATGGCGTCCATGTGGTACCTTCTGGGCACTGTCTTCCCCCTGATGTTCCTGCCCCGCATCTCCAACCACCTGGGCCGCAGGCCCGCCACCGTCATGATCATGATGGTGTCCCTATGCGGGGCGATCACTTTCATGATGGTGAACAGCCCCGAGATGATCATGGCCGGCAGGCTGATCCAGGGGATCGCCAGCGGCCTCGGGTCGAGCACCGTCGCGGCGTACGTCGTGGATCTGTCGACGGACCTGCCCAGGTGGGTCGGTCCGATGATCACCAGCAGCGCGCCCACGCTCGGCCTCTCGACGGGGGCGTTCGCGTCCGGAGGGATCATCACGTTCACGGACATCGGCGCCACGTCGTACTTCGAGGCCGTCGTCGTCCTTCTGGTGGTCATCACGGTGATGGTGGTCTTCGCCAGGGAGACCATGCCCCGCTCCCCGGGGCTCCTGAGGTCATTGATACCGAAGTTCACCCTGCCGGAGAACTCGCTCCGCCTCTACGCCGCGTGCTCGATGATATTCGTCGGGACCTGGGCGCTCGGAGGTTTCTCGCAGTCCTTCAGCGCGGTCATCGTGTCGGAGCATCTCGGCATGGAGAACGCCTTCGTTTCCGCAGTGGTGTTCACTTCGCTGCTTCTGCCGAACGCGCTGGGGAGCTTCTTCGCCAAGAGGTTCGAGACCCGCCAGGCCCAGAGATGGGGCATGGGGGCCTTCGCGGTCTTCACGACGCTGATGTACGTCTCGCTGGCGTACATCGACAGCATCCTGCTGTTCTGCCTGTTCAGCATCGCCGCGGGGATCTCGCAGGGCATAGCGTTCACCGCCGGCGTCACGGAGCTCATGGGAAGGGCCACGCAGGCCCAGAGGGCCGGGACCTTCTCGCTGATCTACCTGACGTCGTACGGCGGTGCGGCGATCCCCAACCTGGTGGTCGGACTGTTCTCCGGCGACATGTCGGTGGAGAGCATCATGTTCGCGTACATCGTGCTGATAATCGTGATGTTCGCGATCCTGCTGGTGCTCTCGGCGAAGCCCTACCCCGAGAGGAAGGCCCCCGAGGTCATGCGCTCGTGATCGCGCGTGCCTGATCTCGAGGACGGACAGCTTCTCGAAGAACAGCTTCTCCTCCCCGAGGGTGCGGATGTCCCATCCCTCGAGGAGGTCCTCCAGGGCCCTGGGCTCAATTAAAGACGAGACCACGACGACGATCCTGCCGTTCTCCTCCAGGTGTTCGGCGGAACCGTGCAGGAGCTCCGGGAGCGGCCCCAGGCCGTCCGGTCCCCCGGACCAGGCCTTCGCGAGCAGCCCCTCCTCGTCCACGGGGAGGTACGGCAGGTTGAACACGATGGTGTCGAACCTCCCGTTCACGTTGGAATAAACATCGGTCTCCACGACGTCGATGCGGACGCGGTTCCTCCTGGCGTTGCGGCGGGTGAGCTCCACCGCCTTGAGGTTGATGTCCCCGGCGGTGACGAAGCACCCGTTGGCGGCGCAGTGGATGGAGACGACGCCGGAGCCGCATCCCACCTCCAGGACCTTCTCCCCCGGGACGACGCCCAGCGATTCGATCAGCAGCCTGCTGTCGTCGGAAGGCGGGTACACGTCGGGGTCGGTGGCGATCTCGATGCGGTGGTCGTAGTGCACGGATGCGGATGGGCTTCTCCGTATATGATGCTGGATGCCCGTGCGTAACATTAAATGGAAAAAGTTGCTACGCGGCTCCATGAGCCTCATGGGCGAGATCAGGGGATACTGGACGCAGAGGGCCGAGGGCTACTCCGACAATATCACGGAGTCCATCGATTCCGGCCGCTCGGACCACTGGCTCAACATCATCCGCGAGCAGCTGGAGCCCGGCAAGCCTCTCCGCGTGCTCGACGTCGGATGCGGCCCCGGGTTCTTCGCCATCATCCTAGGAAGGGACGGCCACGACGTCACCGGCATCGACTGCACCGACGGGATGCTGGAGCAGGCTAAGGCCAACTGCGTGAGGTACGGCGTGGATGCCACGTTCATGAAGATGGACGCCCAGCACCTCGACTTCGACGAGGGGACCTTCGACCTCGTGATCTCCCGCAACGTCGTCTGGAATCTGGAGGACCCGCTCGGCGCGTACCGCGAGTGGCTCAGGGTCCTGAAGGAAGGCGGGAAGCTCATGGTCTTCGACGGGAACCACTACCTCCACCTCTACGACAAGGAGTTCAGGGATGCCGGCGGCGACAGAGAGTGCAGGAACCACCCCTCCACCGGAGGCGTCGACATCGACATCATCAGGGACATCGCGATCGACCTGCCCATGAGCAGGGAGCGCCGCCCCCAGTGGGACCTCGAGAACCTGATCGAGCTCGGCGTCCAGAGGGTGTTCATCGAGACCGACGGCCGCGACTCGTGCATCGCCGAGAGGGACGGCGAGAGGATCTACCTGCCGTTCTCGTTCTTCATCTGCGCCACGAAGTGACCGTCACTTCCTGGCGGCTATCGTGAAGTGGCTGTTGGTCAGCCCGTAGGCGTAGTAGCGCATGCCGTGCAGGACCTTGCGCTGGACGTCGCCGATCACGCGGATGTCCCTGAATCCGGCATCCTCGAGCATTCTGAGATCGTCTCTGGGACGGCTCGCGGTGCGGGACCAGAGCGTGGTCTCCTCGAACTCGTCGTGGTCGGGCTCGTCCTCCTGCTTGGATCCGACGATCCTCAGGAACGCGTTGGACACCCTGCACCTCATCGGCGTCGAGAGCGGATCGTTGAACCAGTCCCCGTCGGTGTACGCGAGGATCCCGTCGTCCCTCAGGACGCGCCTCCACTCGGAGATGACCCTGCGGGGCTCCGGGACGGTCCAGAGCATGTAGTCGCTGACCACGGCATCGAAAGAAGAGTCCGGGAAGTCCAGGCACATGGCGTCCCCTTTGCGGAAGTCTATGTCCAGGCCGTTGTCCGCCGCATTCCTGCGGGCGCACTCCAGCATTCCGTCGGAGAGGTCCACAGATGTGACCCTGTGGCCGAGGTCGGCCAGCTGCATGGAGACTATCCCGGGGCCGCAGCCCACGTCCAGGATGTTCAGCGGCTCGGTGCCGAGGATGGACGAGAAGTGCTCCTGCCAGGCCCTGCGCTCCCTGAGGTCGGAGAATCCTTTGACGACGAAGTCGTCGTACGACGCCGAGCGGCGGTTCCAGTGGGCCTCTATGCAGTCCATCGGACGAGGGATGGCGCATACGGATTTAATATTAGTGTTACCAAACCTGGATCCCGGGAACCGTCTGGATTCCCGTTCAGCCGTCTGTCTGCATTTGGTACGCTTTAGTACTTAGGTACATTTTTGTACCTAACATACAACAACGAACCAAGACGGGATGGGATTGGAACTGCGGCGGGCCGGCACAGACCGTGCATCCACTCGGATTTCGGAATAGCATCAAATTGCATTCTTCATGGTAAGGTACAATAATGTACCTAAGATACGAAAATAAACCTAACAGGGGCATGGGCAACCCTAATAGCGTGGCAGCCCCGTGCACCCTGCATGATCCAACTGGACGTCCTCTGCATAGGATTCCTCGAGCGCGAGGAGGACGGTAGCATCAGGGAGGCCCACTCCACCTCCACCCTCATCCGCACAGGCGGCAGGAACATCGTCGTGGACACCAGCACGGAGTACATGTGGCCCGCGGTGAAGACCTCCTTCCGCCAGATCGGAATCTTCCCCGAGGATGTGGACACCATAATCCTCACCCACACCCACAGCGACCACGTCGGCAACCTGAAGAGGTACCCGAAGGCGAAGGTGTACGTGCACAAGGGCGGGAAATCCGAGATACCGAACGCCGTCATCGTCGAGGAGGACGACTTCCAGGTGTGCCCCGGCGTCAGGATGGTCCACACGCCCGGCCACTGCACCGAGGAGTGCAGCGTGTTCATCGAGGCGGACAGGCGCTACGTCTGCGCCGGCGATACTATCCCTCTCGAGGCGAACCTCCGCGAGGGCAAGCCCCCGGCGCTCAACACCGATAGGAGGCTCGCGATCGAGAGCATGGACCGCATCCGCGAGTACGCCGACGTCGTGATCCCGGGCCACGGGGCCCCGTTCATGGTCAGATGAAGCAGGTCTTCACTAGCACCCTTTGACAAACTTTAAGGACAGGCGCGGCTACAAGGTGCATTCACCCCGGGACATGCTCCCATGAGAGGGCGAGTGGTATTCATGATCCAGAGAGAGATGCCGGACACGATCGTCTACGTCTGCCCTGTGTGCGGGGAGGAGACGGAGCACCAGATCCTCAAGGGGAGGATGGGCAAGTCCACCCTCGAGGGCACCTTCAGGTGCAACGAGTGCGGCAGGGTCACCTCCGAGACCATAAAGATCCCCGAGATCCTGGAGGTCCCCGTCGTGTACAGCGACGGCGATGTCTCCGAAGTGACCTCCACCACCCTGGAGAGCAACGACATCGTGCAGCTCGAGGACGAGTTCGAGATGGACGACGGCCGCAGGGTCTGCGTCACGTACGTCGAGGTAGGTGACGGCCGCAGGGTCAAGAAGGCCGTGGCCACCGACATCAAGAGGCTCTGGGTCAAGAGGTTCGACGTCATCAGCGTCAAGGTCTCGGTCAACGACGTCCGCAGGACGTACCCCCTGAGGGTGGAGGCCGAGCCCGACGACGAGTTCGTGGTCGGCTCCCTTCTGAAGTTCGAGGACTTCGACTGCCTGATCCACGCCATCAAGACCAAGGGCAACCTCGTGAGGCACGGCTCCGCGGAGGCCAGGGACATCGTCAGGATCTACGGCAAGATCCGCAAGAAGACCTACGACGTCCTGGACCTGGACGAGGACTTCGACGAGGCCGACTACATCATCGACGATGACGACGACCTCGACGAGTGACCTCCCGATCCTGAGGCTGGACCGCGCCGGGTTCAGGCGCTGGCTGGAGGACAATTACGCGTCGTCCAGAGGATGCTGGCTCTTAGTCTGCAAGCGGAGGGATGCCGAGGGCGTCCTTCCCTATGTGGACGCCGTCGAGGAGGCGCTCTGCTTCGGCTGGATCGACTCCACGAACAAGTCATCGGACGAGGGGATGCTGCAGAAGTTCACCCCCCGCACGGGCCCCGTGTGGACCGAGCTCAACAAGGAGCGCGTCCGCAGGCTGGAGAGGCTGGGGCTCATGACCGACGCGGGACGCGCGGTGCTCCCGGACATGTCCGTCGAGTCGTTCTCCGTGAATCCGGACATAATCGAGGCGCTGAAGGCGGATCCCGTCGCATGGGAGAACTTCCAGAGGTATCCCGACCTGTACGTCAGGGTGAGGGTCGGGAACATACAGCGCCCCGGCATCGCCCCCGATGACTACGCCGGACGCGTGGAGAGGTTCGTCGCCGAGGCCAGGAAGGGCTCGATGACGATCAACTGGAACGACGGCGGAAGGCTCCGAAGCCCTTCTGCTGGGATTCCTCGGGCTCGTCGTCGCCGATGATGAAGTCGAGAACATCCGCGATGTTCTCCGAGAATATCGTGTGGTCAGCGGCGTCCGAGGTGTACTCGTCCGTGGGGTTGAACGCGATGGACAGCCCCGAGTTCTCGAACATGGGGATGTCCGTGAACGAGTTCCCAATGGACACGGTGCGCTCCTTCGTGGTCCCGTACTTCTCGATGAACTGCCTGACGTTGATCCCCTTGTCCCTCAGGTCGAGGTGCTGGATGCCCTCGCCGGTGAGCACCCCGTTCTCATCGCAGCAGAGCTCGTCCGCTATGCAGTCGGAGAACCCGAACTCGTTGCAGAGCATCCTGGCGGCCAGGTCGATCCCGCCGCTGACGATGACGCTGTCTATGCCGCAGTCGTTCAGGCAGGCGATGGTCTCCTGGATGCCTCCGATCAGGGGCATGGTCTGGAAGGTGCGGGCGATGTCTCCGATCCTCACGCCGGGCTGCTTGTCCATCCAGAGGCGGATGTCCCTGCGCATGAACTCGGCCTCGTCGATCTCCCCGTTGATGAACGCCTGGTATGCGGGCTCGTTGTCGACCTCGAAGCAGTCGTGCACCCAGCGCCAGGAGCTGCGGACCGTCGTCAGGGTCCCGTCCATGTCGAAGCAGACGAGGTCGTACTTGCGCATGCCTGCGGTATCGGGCATGTGATATTAATCGAACGGCACGGGCCGGATGGGAATCGCCGTCGGTCAAGGCAGTCCGACAGGTACCTCCCGGTGACGCTCTCGGAATCCGCCGCGACCTCCTCCGGGGTCCCAGCGGCGACGATGCGCCCGCCCGCGTCCCCACCGCCCGGACCCATGTCGATGACGTAGTCCGCGTTGGCGATCAGGTCGAGGTCGTGCTCGATGACGATCACGGTCGCACCGGCGTCCACCAGGCCCTGGAACACGCCGATGAGGGTCCTGACGTCCAGCGGGTGAAGGCCGATTGTGGGCTCGTCGAACACGAAGACGGCGTCGTCCTGGGCCCTGCCCATCTCCGATGCGAGCTTCAGGCGCTGGGCCTCGCCTCCCGACAGGGCGGGGGTGGCCTCGCCGAGGGTGAGATACCCGAGCCCGAGCCCGATCAGGACGTCCAGCTTCTCCCTGATCCTCTTCACGTCCGCCAGGTGGGCCCTGGCCTGCGACACGGTCATGGACATGACCTCGGGAAGGGTCGCACCGCGGTAGCTGACAGAGGCGGCCCTCGGGCCGTACCTGGTGCCCCTGCAGTCGGGGCACATGATGTCCACGTCCGGCAGGAACTGCACGTCCAGCGTGATCTGGCCGGTGCCGTCGCATCCGGGGCAGCGGAGCGATCCGGTGTTGTACGAGAAGTCCCCCGCCTTGAGCCCGGCTGATTTGGATTCCGGCTGCGAGGAGTACAGCCTCCTCAGGTCGTCCAGCACGCCGCTGTACGTCGCCACGGTCGAGCGGACGTTGGCTCCGATCGGGGTCGCGTCTATCAGTCCGACCCTGGAGATCCCGGGGGCGTCCAGCGACCTCACGTGCGAGGGGAGCGAAGCGGACTCCAGGGCGGGAACCAGGCTCTCCAGCACGAGCGTGGTCTTCCCGGAGCCGGACACGCCTGTGACGGCGATCAGCCTGCCCTTGGGGATCGAGACGTCGAGGGGCTTGACGGTGTGTATCGGCCCGGTGGACATCGAGATGGCCCCGTTGGCGAACATCTCCCCCTTCCCGGCCCTTTGGCGGACTATCTTCTCCTCCCTCCCGGACAGGAATCCGGCGATGAGCGAGCCCTCAACCCTCGACACGTCCTCGACGGTCCCCTGGGCGATGACCCTCCCGCCGTCCTCCCCGGCTCCGGGCCCCATCTCCACGATCCAGTCCGCGGCGCGGAGCACCCTGGCGTCGTGGTCGACCATAACCACGGAGTTGCCCTGTGACACGAGGTCCGAGACCACTCCCAGGAGGCCGTCGACGTTCGCGGGATGCAGTCCGATCGACGGCTCGTCCAGGACGTAGAGGACGCCGGTGGTCCTGCTCCTCACCGAGCGGGCGAGCTGCACCCTCTGTCTCTCGCCGGTCGAGAGCGTCGACCCGGCACGGTCCAGCGACAGGTACCCCAGCCCGAGGTCCATGAGCCTCGCCGCCGTGGATGCGAACTGCCCGCAGATGCTCGCCGCCATCGCGCGCATCCCGGGCGGCATCGAATCCGGCACGGAGGCCATCCACGGGACCAGGTCGGCCAGCGTCATGGCCGACACCTCCGGCAGCGTTTTTCCCATAACGGTCGGCGAGGACGCCGCGGCGCTCAGCCTGGTGCCCCCGCACCCGGCGCAGGTGCAGACCTTCAGGAACTTCTCCACGCGCCTCATCCCGCTGTCGTCCTTGACCTTGGAAAGGGCGTTCTCCACGGTGTACACCGCGCTGTAGTAGGTGAAGTCCATCTCGCCTGCGTTGTTGCCGTCCTTGGCCTTGTAGAATATGTGCTTCTTGACGGCCGGACCGTGGAAGACGATGTCCCTCTCCTCCGGGGTCAGATCCCTGAACGGGACGTCGGTGCGGACGCCCATGGCCCTGCAGACGTCGGTCATCAGGGACCACATCAGGGAGTTCCACGGGGCGACGGCTCCCCCGTCGATGGTGAGCGACTCGTCCGGCACCAGGGTGGACTCGTCCACGATCCTGGAGATCCCCGTGCCCCCGCACGTGCGGCACGCGCCGCCGGAGTTGAACGATAGGTCCTCGGCGCTCGGACCGTAGAACGACTCGCCGCACTCGGGGCAGACTATCGGGCGGTCGGCGGCGATGTTCGGAGTCGGAGGGCACCTGTGCCCGTTCGGGCAGACGTGCGAGCCCAGGCGGGAGAACATCAGGCGCACGGGGTTGAGGAGCTCCGTCGAGGTCCCGAATGTGCTCCTGATCCCGGGGACGGACGGGCGCTGGTGCAGCGCCAGGGCGGCGGGGATGTGCTCCACCGAGTCGACGTCCGCCTCGGCGGCCTGGGTCAGGCGCCTGCGGGTGTACGCCGAGAGGGCCTCGAGGTACCTGCGGGAGCCCTCGGCGTAGAGGATCCCCAGCGCCAGGGACGACTTCCCGGAGCCCGAGAGCCCGGCTATCCCCACGAATCTGCCCAGCGGTATGTCCAGATCCACGTCCTTCAGGTTGTGGACGCGCGCACCGCGTATCTTTATCGATTCTGGCCTTCCGTCACCGCTCATCATACCGCCTCAGAGGTCGGAGGACAGGAATTCCTCCAGGCCCACTATCTCGATCCCCTTGGATGTGGGTCCGGCGAACACGCCCGCGTCCATCAGGACGACGTACTTGGGGAAGCTGTCGCCGATGGCCTCGAGGCTCCTCAGCTCGCGCCCCATGACCTCCTCCGAGGTGAATCCCAGGCAGACCTGGACATACAGTCTCCTGTCGCCCTTCTCCGACACGAAGTCCACCTCCAGTCCGTTCTCGTCCCCGACACTGACCTCGTACCCGCGGGCGCGCAGGTCCGTGTAGACGATGTTCTCCATGTACGCCGGCATGCGCTCCGCCTTGTACCCGGCGACCGCGTGGATCAGCCCCACGTCGGCGGCGTAGTACTTGTACCGGGTCGTGATGTTCCTGCGCCCCTCTATGTCGTACGCGAACACCCTGATCAGGATGTTCGCGGCCTCCAGCCTGCTCAGGATGGAGTACACCGTGGCGGAGGAGATCTTCACCCCGCTGGATTTCATCGTGTTGTAGATGTTGTTGGCGGAAGCGTACTTCCCGACCGTCGTCATGACGGTCCTGAGGATCCGGTCCAGGGTGTCCGTGTCGCTGTCCGGGAACCTGCGCTGGACGTCGTTGCTGATCGCCACATCCAGTATGTCCCTCACCACGTGCATGGCGCTGTCGTTCGGAACCGGGAACCTCCATATGATTGGGAACCCGCCGACCCTTATCAGGCGCTGGAGCACGTCGCCCTCGCCGCCGAACTCCTCGCGGAACCTCAGGCATTCGCGGTACGTGAGGGGGAGCATGAAGAACCTGTTCACGCGCCCCCCCAGGTACGTCGTGTACTCCGACGACAGCAGGTTGGCGTTGGATCCGGTCACAAACAGGGTGCAGAGCCTGCGGGCGACGAGGTCGCGCACGGCCAGCTCCCACTCGGGGACGTCCTGCACCTCGTCGATGAGCACGGCGTTGGGCACGTCCGGCTTCAGGCTGTCCTCGATGTGGCGGAGCAGCTTCCTCCAGTCGCGGAGATCATAATTGCTGGCCAGCTCCATGTCGACGAGGACGACGTTGTATCCTTCGAGACGGCGGCTCAGGGCCCGCATCTGCGAGGACTTCCCGCATCTGCGTATCCCCTGTATCACGTTGACGTTCCCGTTGCCCATCAGGGGTACGATCGTCTCGGAGTAGAGCTCGCGCTCCACAAGGTCCTCGTCCATACCGATGTGATGGCTGTCAGGCTATATATCGTCTTCTAGAGTTTTTTCTACAGAAAAAAGATTTGCCGATTTACCCCTACTTTCTTTTCAAAAGAAAAGATAATAGGTGATTTTTACATGGTTTCTTTTCTAAAGAAAAAACTACTCATCTCCTGATCCTGGCCATCGCCACGACGAGGAACACCGCGGTGACGGCCAGCGCGTATACCATCATCGTCGCGACGTCGAACTCGAACCCTCCCAGCGAGAGGTCGAATCCCATCTCGGTTCTGAAATCCGCCAGCGCCTCGGCCGTGGATCCGGCGAAGGCCCCGTCCAGCGCGTCGGATGCCAATGCGTCCCTGAATATGGCCGCGAAGTGGCTGGCGGGAACGAGCGTCCCGATGGTGTTCATCGCCGAGGGCATGGTGCCCATGGGCATGTAGATCCCGCAGAGGAATCCGATCAGTACGCTCACCACTGCGAACAGCCCGGAGAACGCGCCGGAGCTCTTCACGAAGGAGCACAGGGTGTACATTATCACGGCGGCCGACAGAGACGACGGCACGGTGAGCACCGCGGCGAGGGCGATCCCGGAGGCGGACATGGCGCATCCCGTGGCCGCCAGGTAGATCACGCAGATGACGAGCGTGATCAGGCTCATCGCGAGTCCGACGCAGAACGTGCTGAGCACGTAGCCGGCTGCGACCTGCCAGCCCTTCAGCGGGGAGACCAGGATGTCCCTGTCCCTGCCGGTGCCGCGGTCCTCGATCATGGTGGACAGCGACCCGGCGCATGTGGTGACCGGGACGATCGCGAGTATCCCCGCGAGCACCCAGGCGTCGATGAGCCCCTCCATGCCGGGGATGTCCGGGTAGGACTCCACCATGGTGTTCCTGAGGAACAGCAGGTAGAGCATCACCACGATGATCACGGCCATCAGCGAGAACAGCACGCTGGACCTGTCCCTGAAGTAGCAGAGGGAGCACCTCTTGGCGAGCGCAACTGTCGGGTTCATTCGCCATCCCCTCCCGTTATGGTGACGAACGCCTCGTCCATGGTGCCGGTGCGGACCTCGAAGGACTCGATCTCGTCCTTCAGCATCCCCACGAGGGGTATCGCCTCGGCGGTTCCTCCGAGCCTTATCGTTATGACGCCGCGCTCCACGGAGTGGGCGATCCCGGCGTCATCGAGTATCCCGCGGGCGCGGTCTATGTCCTTCGGCAGGACGGTCATCCTGTCGGAGCTGTGCGCTTCCTTGAGCTGCTCGGGGGTCCCGTGGGCTGCGATCCTCCCGTGGTCGATGACCACGACGTCGTCGGCACTCGAGGCCTCCTCCATGTAATGGGTGGTTAGAAGAACGGTCATCCCGGTCTCCCTGTTGAGCTTCGAGACTGACTCCCAGATGTCCCTCCTGGTGCGGGGGTCGAGTCCCGAAGTGGGCTCGTCGAGGATCAGGAGCCTGGGCGAGTGGACGAGCGCGCGTGCGATATCGGCTCTGCGGCGCTGGCCTCCCGACAGCGTCCCGTACCTCTGGTCGGCGAACTCCCCGCATCCGGCGGCCGCGACGGCGCGGTCCACCGCCCCGTCGAGATCCTCGAGGTTGTACATCGACCCGCGGACCTCCAGGTTCTCGCGGACCGTGAGGAGTCTGTCGAGCATCGGGTCCTGGAAGACGACGCCGATCATCGCCCTCACCGAGGGGTCGGACACGTCCATCCCGAAGACCTCCACCTCCCCCGAGTCCCTTCCGAGGAGCGAGCACACGATGGAGATGGTCGTGGACTTCCCGGCGCCGTTCGGGCCCAGGAGGGCGAAGAACGAGCCCTCGGGCACATCGAACGAGATCCCGTCGACGGCGACATGATCGCCGTACGACTTGCGGAGGTCCCTCACGGAGATGGCCTTCATGCAACTCGCACGGGCTCGCGCATGATATGCGTTGCGCCTAATCACTTATTACCTGCCTCCCCCTTCCCGCACGCATGATCACGATAGTCGGCACAGGGCACGTCTTCAACCTGGCGGAGCCCGTGTCGTTCATCGTGAAGAACACCTGGCCCGATGCCGTGCTGCTCGAACTCGACGTGGGCAGGCTCAACGCCATCACTGCAGCGGCGGACAACGCGGAGCCCAAGGGCGACGCCCCCGAGATGTCCCCGATCTACGCGCAGACCGCCAAGTACCAGCAGCGGATGTCGCAGGAGCACGGGGCCCAGCTCGGAGGCGAGTTCATCGCGGCGATCAACACCGCCCGCCTCGCCGGGGCCGAGATCATCCCGATCGACACGGACGCCATGAGGGTCATGGACGAGATGTGGGACGAGATGTCCTTCGGCGAGAGGTTCAGGTACAGGCTCTCCGGCATATCGGACTCCATCGGCGGGAAGAGGAAGGTCGCCGAGGTCCAGAAAAGCTTCGCCGAGGACGAGGACGCCTACATCGAGGGGATGCGCCGCAAGTACCCCACGCTGGTGAGGAAGCTCATCGACGAGCGCAACCGGCACATGGCGGACCAGATAAACGAGCATTCGAAGAGGTTCTCCAACATGGTCGTCATAGTCGGCGACGCCCACGTGGAGGGCATATGCAAACTTCTTGACGAGGAGGACGTCCGCAAGATACGTCTGGCGGACCTCATGGATCGTGAGCGCATGGACAGGGTCAGGGACATGGTCTGGAAGGGGGATTCGGAGCGATGAGGGTGGAGCTTCTGGCGTACACCCGCGACGCGGACACGATCTGCGCCGCCGCAGGGAACTCCTGCTACTCCGACCGCCCCGCGTACGAGATAATGGACGACATCGACGCGGAGAAGACGCTGTCCCGCATCGTCGGGATGGGCCACCTGTCGGTGGTGGAGCACGCGGTGTTCACGTTCTCCGTGTCCGGCGTCTCCCGCGCGCTGACGCACCAGCTGGTGAGGCACAGGATCGCATCGTTCTCCCAGCAGAGCCAGAGGTACGTCTCGATATCCGATCCGACGTACGTCACGCCGCACACCGTCGAGGACTCCGAGGAGGCCCTGAGGGTGTTCGACGAGACCATGGACGCCATCTGGAAGGCGTACTCGAAGCTGGAGGAGATGGGGATCCCGGCGGAGGACGCCAGGTACCTGCTGCCCAACGGGTGCACCACCAACATCACGATAACGATGAACGCCCGCGAGCTCCTGCACTTCTTCACCCTCAGGTGCTGCAACCGCGCCCAGTGGGAGATCCGCGAGATGGCGGACCAGATGCTCGCCCTGTGCAAGGAGGCCTCGCCGGTGATCTTCGGGAACGCCGGCCCCGCCTGCGTCCGCGGCCCCTGCCCCGAGGGCAAGAAGACCTGCGGGCACCCGAGGCGCATGTGAGCATCATCCACCTGGCCGGAGGATGCTTCTGGGGCCTGGAGAAGGCGCTCCAGGACCTTCCGGGCGTGATCTCGACGGAGTGCGGCTACGCCAACGGGGATCCTCACTTCGTGCCGGACTACATGCTCGTATGCTCCGGGAAGTTCGGCTATAGGGAGGCCGTGCGTGTGGAGTACGATCCCTCGACGGTGTCGCTGGAGGACCTCCTGGCGGCGTTCTTCTATCTGATAGATCCGACCCAGGAGAGGAGGCAGGGGAACGACGTCGGCATCCAGTACCAGACCGGCGTCTACTGGTCCGACCCGGATTCCGAGAATATCGTCAGGAGGGTGTTCGCGGAGCAGTCCCCGATGTACCCCGAGTTCCACACCGAGATGGGCCCGCTGACCTTCTGGTCCCCCGCGGAGCCGTACCATCAGAGGTACCTGGACAGGAACCCGGGAGGGTACTGCCACATACCGATGTGGAAGATGGAGGCCCTGAGGGGGCTTATGGCCGGACGCCGTCGATCAGGCCGGTTTGTACAATTGTAAAATCCCACTCCCGTGATGCTAGCCAGATGTTCTGAAGGCGGATGAATTTGGGACCCGATTTCACGTTTTCAAGGTTTTTGCAACCCTCGATTTCACACGATTTCAAAGGTTTTGGCCGTACAATTGTGATATTCGCTATGTTTTTCACGTTTTCAAGGGTTTTCGAAGGCCGATTTCTCACGTTTTCAACACTTTTCATATGACAACGGTACGAACTGATTCTAACCTTTCATCATCTGTTGATGAAGGACCGCCTGTCTGGGGTCACCCCACTACATTTATCATCCCGCAATTGTTACTCCGAAGTATGGCGAGGTTGACGGTCAATACCGGCGGGCTCCCTTTCGGGGATATAAGGGATGGCGGCAAATACTATGTCGACAAGACCCTCCTGATAAAGGACATTCTGGACATGGATGACCGGGGTGTCTATCTGTTCGCGCGCCCTCGCCGCTTCGGCAAGACCACCAATATCTCGATGTTGGATGCCTTCTTCAATATCGAGTACAAGGGGAACAACTGGTTCGACGGGCTGGAGATATCGAACCACCACGAGTATGATCCCTACAGGAACGCGTTCCCCGTCATCCATCTGGATTTCCAGAACACGACTGCGACCACGTTCGACATGTTCCTCAACATGGTCCGCAAGGAGATTCTGAGGGCGTACAAGCGCCACAGGTACCTTCTCGAGGGAAACCTCCTGCCGGACGAGCGCCGGATTTTCGAGGAGCTCGCGATGAGGGACATGCCCGAGGACGATCTGTCCGATTCCGTGAAGCTCCTGAGCGAGATGCTGTACAGGTATCACGGCGTCAAGGTGATAGTCCTCATCGATGAGTACGACCGTGCCGTGACCCATGCCTTCGACACCGAACTTCTGGCGAATGTGATCAGGTTCATGGGTAATCTGATGTCCTCCACGCTCAAGGGCAATCTCTGCCTGCAGATGGCCTACGTCACCGGCGTCATGCAGCTCGCCAAGGCCGGAATGTTCTCCGGTATGAACAACATAAACGTTGATAGTGTGCTGTCCACGATGTCGGATGAGAGATTCGGGTTCACCGAGGCCGAGGTCAGAAACATTCTGGATTACTACGGCCACGCGGATAAGCTGGGGGAGGTCATGGAATGGTACGACGGATACCGTTTCGGCAGCGCCGACGTGTACAACCCCTACAGCGTTATGATGTATGTGTCCAAGGGAT
This sequence comes from Thermoplasmata archaeon, assembly GCA_030539565.1. Taxonomy (GTDB): domain Archaea; phylum Thermoplasmatota; class Thermoplasmata; order Methanomassiliicoccales; family Methanomethylophilaceae; genus Methanoprimaticola. Next base: position 18,359 of record JAUNYA010000011.1, read on the forward strand.
TCGTCCCGGGGAGCTACTGGGCGGATGTTGGAGGGATCAAGCCCATGGTCTGGATGTTCGGGCACATGGATCCGAAGGGGCTGGGCATCGCGACCACCCTTTTCGGGGGCTCCTCGGAGGCCGTGAAGCTCAGGGATTCCATGACGTACGACGATCTGAGACTATCCAAGGCCGAGAATCTCTACACGCTCATGGTCCTCTCCGGCTACTGCCGTGCAGAGCCCGACGGCGGCAAATACAGGATAACTATTCCCAACAAGGAGGTCCGCGGTATCCTGGATAGTATGCTCGAGGAAGCCGTGACAATCCCGGACACACTTTTCGAGAGGTTCAACAGGGCTGTGGCCGAGGGGGACGCGGATTCCATCGCTTCCGCGGTCCAATGCGTCCTGGACGATTCCAGTTACTATGAGGAGCTGGAGGATGAGCGCTCCTTCGAACTGATAGTCCTCACAATGCTCCACGGGCAGGTTCAGAACTATGACATCAGGGCGCAGCCCGAACGCGGAAACGGCAGGGCGGACATCATCCTGACTCCCAGGTCGGGCGATGTCGTCCCGATCATCATAGAGCTCAAGGTGTCGGCGTCTGAGGACTCGATGGACGGGACGCTCGATGAGGCGCTGCAGCAGATTCACGACAGGAAGTACTACATGGGGATGAGCGGACGCGTGGTGCTCATCGGGATGGCGTTCTTCAGGAAGACCGCGGCTTGCCGCACCGAGATCCTGGATCTCCGAGCCCCGCCGAAGATGTCGCGACGCTCTGGCCAGCATCCACAGGCCCGCCGGGGATGCGCAGTCCGATGCACCGGACGGTCGGGACTAGGTATAAATACAGCATCCCCTTAGTCGGGCTCATCTACTCGGTGAATGATATGGGAAGAATAAGACCCACCTACATCAAGAGAGTCTCCATCGAACTCATCAACAAGTACCCTCAGGCCTTCAGCAAGGACTTCGAGGCCAACAAGGAGATGGTCAGCACTCTGACAGACGTCTCTTCCGTCAAGATGAGGAACAGGATCGCCGGATACATCACCCGCTACCTGTCCCACCCTGAGGCTTGAGACAAACGCCTTAAACCAACCATTTAGGCACATTCTGCCCGCGTGGGGTAGCTTGGATATCCTGTGAGATTGCGGATCTCTTGACCCGGGTTCGAATCCCGGCGCGGGCACCATCTTCGCCTCCGGTCCTGTACCGGGGCATGATTCCGTTCGGTTCAGCGGAGCGTCCGTTCCGATTGCGTTATGCTTCCGTCCTTTCGGACGAATTGTATAGAGAAAGGCCCCGAAGGGCCGTAAGTGTGTTTATCAGGCGTCGCCCGCGGTGTTGTACTTCTTGACGATGTCGACGATTCCGCCGAGCGCCAGGATGACGGCTCCCGCGATGGAGACCCACAGTCCGTATCCGGCCGTGACGGACGCGACGGTGTAGCCGCTGATCTCGAGGGTCTCCATCTGTCCGTAGAAGAGGACCATGAGGACGATCGCGACGACGGCGAGGATGAGCGTGATGACGCCCAGGAGCCTGTTCGCGGTCGCGTTCTTCAGGACGATCGGGATGATGGTCGTGATGATCGCCACGACGCCCGCGATGAGGGCGACGAGAGGCGCGTAGTTGTATTCGGCGTCCATTCCCTCGGAGTAGATGTCCCATCCGGTGTAGGACTCGCTGGCCGAGTAGATGACGATGTCGAAGCTGGCTTCCGCCCAGGTGAGGAAGACTCCGACGATGAGCAGGATGGCCCCGATGAGGCCGATGATGCCCAGCACGTTGGCTTTGCTGTCTGCCATGACTAATACCTCCGGTATTGACCGTGCTCAAATATCCCCGCTTGTGGTATAAATTACTACTTGTAGAGATTTGGAGAATGTGCTTATCACAATTGGATTAGGATCGGTTTTCCGAGGGAAAGCGGCGGCCCCGTTGGGAACCGGGGCCGCCAGTAAAATTGGGTTTCAGCTGGATTCCGCGGAATCCTTCCTGGAAAGGTAGATCGCGACGATGCTCTCAATGAGCACTATCACGCCGCCCGCGATGCAGACCCATATCCCGGTCTCGATGGAGACGTCCTCGATGCCCCCGAAGTAGTCGGAGAGCTCGAAGTAGAACAGGAGCCCGATGATCAGCGCGACCAGCGAGACGACGATGGCTACAGCCGACAGCGCGAGGCCGGCTTTCCCCTCGATGCTCGGGACCAGCTTCAGGATGCCGACGATCATGGAGGTGGCGCCGGCCGTGACAAAGACGGCGGCCGCGTACGTGTAGTCCAGAACCTTGGCGGCGTCGGGCTCGGTGAAGTAGTCCCAGCCGTTCCTGGCGAGTCCGAATCCGTCGGTCCAGTCCAGGAACACGCCCGCGACCATCAGGAAGCCCCCGAGGATCACCATGTATCCGACCATTCTCTTCTGTTTCTCATCCATACGGATACCTCGTATGGAAACAGACGTGTTTGTCTATTATTTAGAGAAGTGTTCTAAACACATACAAGTATGAATATGATCGGACATCAGCGGGCGTGCCCGCCTGAACGGGGATTCACTCCTCGTCGGGCCTGGGCCAGACCTCGCGGACGATCTCGAGGTCACCCGGGGGAACGATCCTGGAGATCTCCTCCTCGGGCACGTCGAACCTCTTCGCGATCTCGTTGGCCTTCCTGCCGGACTTGGGCTTGCCCGGACGGACGACGAGGTACTTGTCGCAGTCCTTGAAGCAGTCGACCGGTCCGCACATGACCTTCCTGGATCCCTCGTGGTAGATCTCCCCGATGGCCAGCTCCATGGGCAGGTGGTACTCGTAGTTCCTCTTGCCGCGGACGATGAACGCGCCCCTCGGTACGAACTCTCCGGGGTTGGGGGTCTTGCTGACCTGGTCCGGGTACACCCAGAACGCGCCTCCCTCGGACAGGGCGGCTATCCACGCCTTGGACTGGGCGAGGGCGAACAGGCAGGCCTGGCGCAGCTCCTCGTCCGACGCCTTCGCGCCGTCCTTGACGATGACCGACGGCGCCCCGTGCACGTCGGCGTGCGCATAGAGGTCGCCGTCCTTCAGGTGCTTCTTGACGATGTTGTCGTTGGTGTGGGCGTCCCTTCCGGCCATCACGAGGCGTCCGCCGGTGGTGATGAACCACTTGTACCTCTCGAACCAGAACTGCTTGGTGGGCTGGGCGCGCTCCGCGGCCAGCGCCTTCTCCTTATCGATGCCCTTCTGGAGCTTCGCGAGCTCGTCCTTGGACACGGCCAGGGCCTCGTCGGCGCGCTTGGCCTTCTCGCCGATGTCCTTGCCCCTCTGGTAGAGGTCGGAGGCGTTCGCGTCCACCCCCTTGGTCCAGTCGAGGGCGACGGTCTGGTCCGCCATCTTCGCTACCACGGTGTGCTTCGACGGGTCGATCGACTCCACGTAGGGGATCTTGGAGGCGCCCTCCCTGAGCTTCTCCCATGTTATCTTCTTCGACTGGTCGTCCAGGACGGCGATGAGCTCCGACGCCTTCTGGTAGTCGGTGTAGAGCGCCTCCGCCTTCCTGCGGAACTCCTCCTCCTGCAGCCTGTAGTCGAGCAGCGTCTCCTCCTGCTTGGAGATCCTCTTCATGAGCTTCTCCACCGCGGGGTCGACACAGGCGTCCTCGATGGCCTCGCCGGTCTCCTTCAGGTACTCCTCGATGACCTCGGACAGCGTCCCGAACGATTTCGCCTCCAGGTCGGAGCGGGACTCCAGCATCACGGGCGCGAAGTCCTCGATATTGCCGTCCTTGAGGAATGCGGTGGGCTCGGGATCGGCCAGCACGCGCTGGACAATGGCCTCCATGGCCTCGTACATCCTCGAGACCGTCGCATCGTCGACATCCGATGCCGGCGTGGACTTGTCCACCCCGGCGCGCCTGCAGACCTCCTCGGCATACTGCCCTCCGAGGTTGACCGACGTCGCGAGGGTCCTGACCGCGTCGGCGTCTGAGGACCTGAACGACGCGAGGAAGTCGGCCTCGGTCGACAGTGTCGGATCGAACCTGGACCTCGGCATCACGTAGGGCTCGCCGGGCCTGGTCTTCCTGTCCCTCAGGGTCTTCTGGACCAGGCAGTTCAGGATGGTGCCGTCCTTCACCAGGAGCACGTTCCCGCCGCCGAACATCTCGATAATGAGCGAGTAGTCCCCGTCGGACTTGGTCAGGGGGATCTCGACTATCCTGTCGAACCCGATCTGGCGGACCTTCCCGATGCGGGCGTTGTCGATGTACTTCCTCAGGTACGACGCGAAGGTCGTCGGCATCGTCGGGGTCTCCGGCTTGCCGGAGGGGCAGTACAGCCATTTCCGGTCCTGGAAGAGCAGCTCCTTCTTCCCCTGGCCCTGGACGTTGAGCCTGAAGAGCACGTTCCCGGCGCCCCAGTGGTGGATCTTGTCCATGTGGGCGCCCTCGAGGGGGGCCAGCTCCGTTACGATGGAGCGGACGTCGAAGGAGCTCATCTCTTTCTTCATGCCCTGTCGCATGCGCGCGTCGTTATTAAGGGGTGCGTTCGGACGCATTCCACTATCCTTCGTATGGTTTTTTGAGCATGTTCAAAAGGATTATATACAGCATCTAATTTGAGCATGTTCAAGGTGAACTGATGTTCGAGAAATACGCTCAACACGTTCAGAAGCACCCCAAGGCGATCATCGCAGTATGGATTGTCGCGCTGCTCATAGCGGTCCCGTTCATGATGCAGTCTGACGACGTCCTGAACTACGACATGACCACCATGGAGGGCCTCGACTCGGAATCGTCCACCGGACAGGATCTCGTCGACGAGTACTTCGACAGCAGCCTGGCCGTGGATACGGTTCTGGTCATTCCGTACAGCTCATCCAGCGAGCTGTCTGACATCGAATCGAAACTACTGGACTCGTCGGCCATGACCGATGCGCTCACCGCGCAGTTCGGCTCCGGTGTGGTCACGTACAGCATCATGGGTGCGTTCTACGGCGACGACTCCTCCAAGGGCGTCCTGCTCGTCACCATCGACCTCGGGGACCTCTCCGCGATGGACGAGATAGGCAACCTGAGGACCGCAATCGCCGCGGCCGTCGAGACCTCCGGCCTCGACATCGAGACGTACGTCACGGGATCCTCCGCGATCACGTACGACACAATGGACGGCGCCAACAACGACGTCAAGAAGATCGATCCGCTGTCCATCCTGCTGATCCTCATCCTGCTGGGGCTGTTCTTCTACACCCTGGTCACTGCGCTCGTCCCGCCCATAGTGGTCGGAACCGCGTACGGGATCGTCCTTGCGCTCATGTTCGCGCTCGGACAGGTCATGGACATATTCTACATCACGAAGACCATCGTCCTGGTCTCCATGCTCGGAGCCGGATGCGACTACTCCGTCTTCATCATCGCAAGGTACAGAGAGGAGCGCAACTACGGCAACAAGAACAAGGAGGAGGCCCTCACCGAGGCCATCAAGTGGGCCGGGGAGTCCGTCTTCACCTCGGGACTCGCCGTCATCATCGGATTCGCGGTCATGTCCCTCTGCTCGTTCGCGATGGTCTCCACCATGGCCATCACGCTCGCGATGGGAATCATCGTTGCGATGCTCGCCGCCCTCACGCTCATACCCGCGGTCATAGCCATCGTCGGGGACAAGATCTTCTGGCCCAGGAAGATGTCCGACTACACCGGACAGAGCAAGGTCCGCAAGGGCTTCTACGGCAAGATGGTCACCCTCTCCAGGAGGTACTTCGGCTGGACCGGCAAGTTCTCCACCAAGCACGCCGGCGCGATCGTCGCCGTCGCCATACTCATAACCGTGCCACTCGGATACGTCGCGCTGACGTCCGAGGACTCCTTCGACATGATCAGCGTCATGCCCGACTCCGAGGCGAAGGAGGGCGTCGACGTGATGACCGAGAACACCTACGGCGGGTATCTGATGCCCTCCTACGCCCTCATAGAGCTCGAGTCCCCCGTGGCCGAGATCTCGACGTACACCTTGGCCGGGACGACCATGGGCGTGCTGACGTGGACGACGGAAGGAAAGCAGTACATCACCACCCTGCAGAACTCCCTGATAGGCTACTCCATGATGGGCGGCACGGCGGGGCTGATCGAGCAGAACGACGACAACATCGGACTCGTCATGGGCCCCATATCGTGGGAGTCCCTGTACGAGCTCGCGAAGGAGACCGTCATCGAGACCGTCAAGGCCCAGGCGATGGCCCAGGGAATGACCGAGGAGCAGGCTCAGGCATATGCCGAGGCGTACGCCACCCCGTCCGTGGTCAACCACGCCATCGTCGGGATGGACGCCATGCCCGACATGATCGCCACGCCGCTGGAGGAGTTCTTCACCACCTACAACGCATGGGACCTGGAGCCCGGCGGATACCCGATAACCGTCGCCAGCCTCATAGACTACCAGGTCAACATCGGAGCCGGCCTCGTGTCCTACAGCGCCGACAGCCCCGACACCACCGGGATGTACATCCAGCTCATGGTCGTCGTCAAGGACGAGCCCATGTCCGCGGAGTCCATGGACTCCGTCGAGAAGTTGAGGTCCGTCCTCGCCGACTACAGCGAGTCCAACAGCTGGGTCGTCGGGACCTGGGTACTGGGAACCGGTGCGACGCTCTACGACATCTCGGAGGTCGTCAACAGCGAGTTCCACTGGATCGAGCTCGGCGTGATCGTCCTGATCTACGTCCTGCTGCTGTTCGTGCTCGGCTCGTACTTCACCCCGATAAGGTCCCTCGCCACCATCATGATGGGAGTCCTGTGGACCCTCGGAGTGCTGCACCTGGTGTTCGTCGAGGCCATGGGAGTGGACGTCATCTGGATCGTCCCGATCGTGCTCTTCGTCATCTGCCTCGGACTGGGAATGGACTACGATATCCTCGTGACCACCCGCATAAGGGAGGGCAAGCTCAAGGGCATGTCCAACGACGAGGCCATCCAGAACGCCCTGTCCTGGTCCGGCTCCATCATCACCCTCTGCGGTCTGATCATGGGAGGCACCTTCCTCACCCTGCTCCTCTCCGGATCGAGCATGCTGCAGGAGATCGGATTCGCGCTCGGTTTCGCCATCCTCTTGGATGCGCTGTTCATCGTGCCGTACGTGGTCCCTGCGCTCATGCACCTGATGGGAGACTGGAGCTGGAAGGGCCCCAAGTTCCTCACCAAGAAGATGATGGCCGCCCAGAACTCCGACGAGGAGGCCTCGGCCGAGGCCGCCCCCGCGGACGCAGAGGCTTCCAACAACAGCTGAACCCGGGCGGCGCCGTCCCCCATCCCCTTCCTTACCTCGGGGGGCGGCGCCGTTCGGCCGGGCCCGGATGTACCTGTCCGGGACCCGGCCACAAACCTTTTGCTAGTGCTGGCCGTTGAGCGCCCTGACAGTAAGCTTTATCAACCAGGGGCCGATACGCAGTCCACACACTGCCGCCGTGGCTAAGGGGTATAGCG
>JAUNYA010000079.1 GCA_030539565.1 Thermoplasmata archaeon
TATTAACTACGGACGCATATGCATGAGCATGGCCGGAGAGATGGGATTCATCGGAAGGGCGAAGGAGACGGGCATCCTCGAGACCCAGTATTCGAAGCCTCACCCCCTCGTGGTGATAACCGGACGCCGCCGCGTGGGGAAGAGCACCCTGATAAGGGAGTTCATCAAGGGTAAGAATGCGGTCTACTACATGGCGGACCGCACGAGGCCCGAGGCCCAGCTGTCCGGGTTCTCCGCCGCCGTATGCAGGGCGCTGGGCACCGTTCCCGCGCAGTACGCGTCCTGGTCGGACGCCATCGATGCCTATGTCCAGGGCGTACCGGGCAGGAAGATCATCGCCATCGACGAGCTCCAGTACATCACCTCGCAGGATCCCGATTTCCTCAAGATGCTGCAGGGGAGATGGGAGGAACTGTCCCAGAAGGATGTGATGATGATCGTCTGCGGTTCGCATCTGACCACCATGCGGAAGATCATAGAGGACTACCGCAACCCCCTCCACGGAAGGTACACGTCCGACCTCTTCGTTCGGCCGATCGATTTCAGGGACACGATCCGCGGGAAGGGCTACAGGCAGTCCGTGGAGGAGTACGCGGTCACGGGCGGAGTCCCCTACTACATGGAGCTGATGGACAGCTCTGTTCCCGCTGTGGAGAACGCCTACAGGCTCACGATGGCGTTGGGCGCACCTCTCCGGGAGGAACCCGCCGTCCTCATGTCCGACGAGTTCCGCGAGACCTCCAGCTACAACGCGTATCTGGCGTCGATAGCCCGCGGGAACAGGAAGATGGACCGCATATGCTCCAACCTCCAGTGCAAGTCCTCGGCGGTGACCCCGTATCTCAAGACCCTCTCAGACATCCAGCTCGTGGAGCGCAGGGTCCCGGTGACGGATGAGGATCCCGAGAACAGCCGCAACGGCCAGTACAGGATATCGGACGCCTTCACGGCACTGTGGTTCCAGTTCGTCTTCCCCTATCGTGCGGACATCGAAGCCCGCGATACCGACGAGGCGGAGGCGAGGCTCCGTGCCCATTTCATCGACTCCCACGTGTCGTTCGTCTTTGAGGACATCAGCCGTAGGGAGCTCCGGAGGCACCTGAGGGCGGAGGGGATCGTCGCGAGGTACGGCTCCTACTGGGACAGCGGGACCGAGATCGACGTCGTCGCGGTGGATTCGGACCACGGCCGGGTGTTCGCGGGCGAGTGCAAGTACCGCGAGTCGCCCGTGGGAGAGGACGTGCTCCACGCGCTCGTGAGGAAGGCATCCGGCGTGGAGGCGTTCGAGGGGATGGACATCACCCCGTGCGTGTTCTCCGTCTCTGGCTACACCGAGGGCGCGCTCCGCGAGGCCGAGCGTCTGGGTGCGCGCCTGTTCGACTGCGGGGAGCCCGTCCCCCGGTCCGTTTGAGGACATATCATGCCTTCCGCGGAACTGCGCTTTCCGTCAATCCGGCAACGAATATCGGAGCCGTACTGGCATAGTTTAACTAGAAGCACATGATTCGAATCACGCATACAATGGTATGCACCTCGGAAGAGGGGGTATACTTTGGCCAAGATCAGAAGAGCAATCGTCAGCGTCTCGGACAAGACCGGAATCGTCGACTTCGTCAAGGCGCTGTCTTCCATGGGTGTGGAGATCATCTCCACCGGCGGCACCTACAAGGTTCTCAAGGAGGCGGGCATCCCCGTCGCGGAGGTGTCCGAAGTCACCGGGTTCCCGGAGATGCTGGAGGGCCGCGTCAAGACCCTGCACCCCAAGATACACGCGGGCATCCTGGCCCGCAGGGACGTCAAGGAGCACATGGCCGCCATCGAGGAGAAGGGCATCAAACCCATCGACATGGTCGTCATCAACCTCTACCCGTTCAAGCAGACCGTCCTGAAGGAGGGCGTCACCTTCGACGAGATCGTCGAGAACATCGACATCGGAGGGCCCAGCATGATCAGGGCGGCCGCCAAGAACTACAAGGACGTCGCCGTGGTCACCAAGACGAAGCAGTACGACGGCATCGTCTCCGAGCTGAAGGAGAAGGGCGAGCTCTCGATCGAGACCCTCCAGGGCCTCATGACCGAGGCGTTCCTGGAGACCGCCAACTACGACAGCATGATCTCCAGCCAGATGTTCAAGAGGTTCGGCAAGGGCTACCCCGACTCGTTCCCCATACCCTCCGAGAAGGTCGAGGACATGAGGTACGGCGAGAACCCCAACCAGTCCGCCGCGTTCTACAGGGATCCCTTCACTCCGGGCACCACCGTCGCCAAGGCGGAGCAGCTCCACGGGAAGCAGCTGTCCTACAACAACATCCTGGATCTGGACAAGGCGCTCGACATTTGCATGGACTTCGAGAAGCCCACCGCGGTCGTCATGAAGCACACCAACCCCTGCGGGCTGGCGTCCGCCGACACCATCGACGAGGCGTTCCTCACAGCTTACAACGTGGACCCGCTGTCCGCGTTCGGTTGCGTCATCTGCCTCAACAGGAACTGCACCGTGGCCACCGCCACGGAGATCTCCCAGCACTTCGTCGAGGCCGTCATCTGCCCCGACTACGAGGAGGGAGCCGTCGAGATCATGGAGGCCAAGAAGAACATCCGCCTCCTGAGGACCGGCATGCCCATCTGCCCCGCGGAGAAGTTCAGGGAGTACAAGGTCAAGAAGATCCAGGGCGGGATGCTGGTGCAGTCCGACGAGGACGTCGCCATCGACCCCGCCAACCTCAAGGTGGTCACCAACCGCGCCCCCACCCAGGAGGAGATCCACTCCCTCCTGTTCGCCTGGAAGCTCGCGAAGCACGTCACGTCCAACGCGGTCGTCTACGTGAGAGGCGAGCGCGCGGTCGGAATCGGAGCCGGCCAGATGAGCCGCGTGGACTCCGCGAAGATCGCCACCATGAAGGCCAACGAGCCCACCGAGGGCTGCGTCATGGCATCCGACGCGTTCTTCCCGTTCAGGGACGGAGTCGACGAGGCCGCCGCGGCCGGCGTCACGGCCATCATCCAGCCCGGAGGCAGCATCAGGGACCAGGAGGTCATCGACGCCGCCAACGAGCACAACATGGCGATGGTCTTCACCGGCTGCCGTGTCTTCAGGCACGGATGAAACTCAAGCGGCCCCCTCGCGGGGGCCGCATCCTTCTTCTCAATCCAGCATCGTCTGGATTGTCCTACGGCATTCTTCGGAACCGTCACGGTTCGCGTGCAGACGTTTCCAACGGCCTTCGTTTGCTTTTCAGAAATACGGCCTCAAACATTGATGCTATTGGACAATGCCGATTCATAATCGTGATTCCGGGTGGGCATGGCCAGCATGTCCGAGGAGGTATCCAATCGATAATCATAATAACAATGCCGTTCCCGCAAGGGAACGGCTGGAAGACGGGCCCGAAGGCTCTGTTTGATGGATTCTGATCAGTCCCTTGTCCTGGCGAGCATCTCCGCGTCGAGGTGGTAGAGGCTCTTGCCGTCTCCGCCGAAGAGCTTCATCTTGGTGATGAGGTCTCTGGCGTTCTTCTCCTCCTCGGCCTGCTCGGTGATGAACCACTCGAGGAAGATGCAGCTGCGGTAGTCCTTGGCCTTCTGGGCCGCGGTGTAGATGTTCTCGATCAGGCCGGTGACGTACTTCTCGTGCTCCAGGCCGGCCTCCAGGGGCTGGCAGGGGTCCTCGAACTTCTTGTCGGGCTTGGCGATGGCCTCGAGGGTGACGGGCACGTCGTTGTCCAGGAGGTAGTCGTAGAACTTCATCGCGTGCTCCATCTCCTCCTCTGCCTGGACCCTGTACCACTGGGCGAAGCCGTCGAGTCCGAGGGAGCTGTAGTAGTTGGAGAAGTCCAGATAGAGGTACGCGGAGTACATCTCCTTGTTGATCTGGTCGTTCATCAGTGCGCAGACTTTCTTGTCCATTTCTGATCCCTTCTGCACCAGAGGTGCCCATGAGCGTCACCCCAATCGGTCGAAGGGCGATATACGGATGTCGGCGGACGCTTCACTGCTGCCCGCTCATCTCCCTGGCCGTCTCCTCGAGGTCCTCGGGGATGATCGGCTTGCCGGCGGCCTTCCTCGCCATGTGGCCTCCCGGTCCTCCGCGCGCCTCGCGGGCCTTGTCGATGCACACGGGGTCGTCGCAGACGAAGGCGGCGTACACGATGTTCTTGCAGGGCTTCCCGCAGAACTCGCACGTGTAGTCTTCCATGTTGATTGCCATGGATGCGGAATCGGGGTCATCCGATTTAGAACATTAACCCGCATCGCGGTCGGTCTATGTCCAGACTGAACATGACGGCCACGGCGGAGTGGGTCAGGGCGCCCATGGAGACGATGTCGGCCTTCCCGACGTACGCGGTGATGTCGTCTATCGTGATGCCCCCGGATGCCTCCACGAGGATCCTGTCGTTGACCGCCTTCACGGCATCGCGGATCTCGCCGGTGAGGGCGGGGCCGCAGTTGTCGGCCATGATTATGTCGGCGCCCATCTCCGCAGCGGTGACCGCGTCCTCGACTGTGGACACCTCGACCTCGACCTTGATGTAGAATGGAGCCGAGCGCACGCGCCTCATGGCCTCGGCGACGCCGCCGCAGGCCCTGATGTGGTTGTCCTTGACCATGATCATCGAGTCGAGGCCGGACCTGTGGGGGTCTCCCCTGCCGATCCTCACGGCCTCCTTCTCGAACTCCCCGAACCCGGGGGTGGTCTTCCTGGTCGCGGCGACTACGATGCCGCCGTCCGCCTTCTCGACCGCGCGGGCGGTGAGCGTCGCGATCCCGCTCATCCTCATCAGGATGTCCAGGGCCGTGCGCTCGCCCGTTATGATGGACCTGAGGGGGCCGGAGAGGGACAGCACCCTCGTCCCGGCCTCGACCCTCTGGCCGTCTGTGTAATGGGGTTTGCAGGAGACGCCGATCGACCCGAGGAGGTTCGTTGCAACGGACATCCCGGCGATCACGGCGTCCTGTTCGCATGTGACGTACGCGGTGCCGTCCACGTCCGGGACGGTGAGCTCGGTCGTGATGTCGCCGCGCCCGACGTCCTGCCTCAGGAAGGCTCCCGCGTCCAGCATCCTCACACGTCCAGCTCGAACTCCTCGCCGGTCATGGGGAGGA
>JAUNYA010000080.1 GCA_030539565.1 Thermoplasmata archaeon
GCGCCGAGAGGATAAGGTACACAGCCATCACCTGGTTCCTCGTGATCTGGTCCATTCTGGTCTACGCGCCCATGGCCCACATGGTCTGGGGAGGGGGATTCCTCGCCAACCTGCCCGGCGACCTCGTCACCCTCGACTTCGCCGGAGGGACCGTCGTCCACATCTGCGCCGGTACCACCGGTCTCGCCCTCGCAGTCTACCTCGGGAAGCGCAACTCCAGGACCATCAAGAGGTCTCACAGCATCCCCATGGTCTTCATCGGGTGCTTCCTCCTCTGGTTCGGATGGTTCGGCTTCAACGGCGGGTCCGGACTCGCCGCCAACGACCAAGCCATCAGCGCCATGGTCGTGTCCATGATCGCCTCCGTCTTCGCCATGGCCGCTTGGGCCGTCGTCCAGTACCTGCACGTCGGCCGCGTGGGGGTCCTCGGACTCGCCGCCGGAGCCATCGCGGGACTGGTCGCCATCACCCCCGGCGCGGGGTACGTCACGCCCGTCTGGTCCGCCGTGATCGGACTGGTGGGCGGCGTCGTGTGCTACTTCGGGGTCATCTTCTTCCGCAACAAGTCCGGCATCGACGACGCCCTGGATGTCATGGGCGTCCACGGTGTCGGGGGAATCTGGGGAGCCATCGCGACGGGCCTGTTCGCCGAGGCCGGCTACGCCGACTACGGCGGCCTCGTCACCACCGGCGACTGGCAGCTGTTCGTCGGGAACATCGTCGCGGTCATCGTGACCCTGGTGTTCTGCTTCGTGGTCTCCTATGTGATCATATGGGTTATCGGCAAGGTCATGAGGGTCCGCGCCACCGAGAGCGAGGAGCTCATCGGACAGGACCTGGTCGAGCACGGAGAGCCCGCCTACGTGATGTGATACCGATGAAAATGATAATCGCGATTGTAAGGCCCGAGAGGCTCCAGTGTGTCAAGGACGGACTGTCCAAGATCGGAGTGAACGGAGTCACCATCACCCACGTCACCGGACGCGGGGAGCAGATGGGGCTCGTGTTCACCACCAGGGTCGGCGAGTTCGTCGTCGACGAGATCGAGAAGGTCAAGCTCGACATCGTCGTCGAGGACGACCAGGTCGACGCCGTCATCGCCAAGATCAGGGAGAAGGCCGAGACCGGCCACCCCGGCGACGGCAGGATCTTCGTGCTCCCCGTGGAGCAGTCCCTGAAGATCAGGACCGAGACCGAGACCCCTGCCGAGTGAGTCTCACCAAACGCCCGGGCTCACCCCCGGGCTCTTTCAAAAACCCATTCTACCTTTCTATTCATTCACCTATAAAGGGGGCACGATTGTCCGCCGAATTCCGCCAACTATCATCGTATCAATAGACATTTGTCTAATTTTTCAGAAATTACTGCGTTTTTGTCCATTTTCGGCAGAAATGGAACGATAATTGGCCAATTTTAGGCCAACTAAATCGATGTTTGACGGTTACGTTAATATATGATTAGACATTTGTCTAGATTATCTCAAGAATGAGATACAATCAATCGGAGAGTGAATCGGTTTGAAGTTTGCAATGAAGGTGGTCGCAGGTCTGATCGCCCTCGTATCCATCGCAGTGTTCGCACTGCCCGTCGCGTCCGCGTTCGATTCGAGCGTCAACGAGACGTCCAGTGTCTTCATGTTCTTCTGCGGGATGCTTGTGTTCATCATGGCCCCCGGGATCGCCCTGTTCTACGGCGGCATGCTCAGGAAGCAGAGCATGACCTCCATGATGGCCCAGTGCCTCGGTGTCATGGGCCTCGTCGGTGTGATCTGGTGGGTCGTCGGATACTCCCTCGCCGCAGGCGGCGACGGTCTGTTCATCGGCAACCTCGACTACATCTTCGGCAACGGCCTCTCGATCACGGAGGGCAACGGGAACATCTCCACATTCCAGTTCTTCGTGTTCCAGGGCTGCTTTGCCATCGTTACCGGCTGTATCGTGTTCGGTGCGACCGCCGAGAGGATTAGGTTCCCCGCGGTCGTCCTGTTCCTGGCGCTCTGGTCCTTCCTGGTCTACGCGCCCATGGCCCACATGGTCTGGTTCGGAGGATTCCTCTCTGGATTCCTCGAGGACATCGGATTCCCTGCCCAGGACTTCGCGGGAGGTACCGTGGTGCACATGTGCTCCGCCATCTCCGGAGTCGCGGCCGCGGTCGCCATCGGCAAGAGGAGCAGCAGGATCGCCAAGGGAAGGTCCCACAACGTGCCGTTCATGTTCCTCGGCGCCATGATCCTCTGGGTCGGATGGTTCGGGTTCAACTGCGGTTCCGAGGGCGGATTCGACGAGATCGCCATCCTCGCGATGGTCAACACCTTCCTCGCCTCTGTGGTCTCCACGGTCGTGTGGATCGTCATCCAGTACTTCCACGTCGGACGCATCAGCGTCACCGGTATGTGCGCTGGTGTCATCGCCGGTCTGGTCGGAATCACGCCCGGATGCGGGTTCGTGGACCCCTGGGCCGCGGTCGTCATCGGTGCGGTCGCAGCGGTGGTCGTCTACTTCGGCATCATCTTCATGCGTGAGAAGTCCGGCATCGACGATGCCCTGGATGTCATGGGTGTGCACGGAATCGGCGGAATCTGGGGCTGCATCGCGGTCGGGATCTTCTCGGTCAGCGAGTACAGCTGGGTCGGAATCGGCGGACTCATCGAGGGAGAGTGGACCATGCTCGTCGGACAGCTCGTCAACGTGGTCTTCACCCTGGTGTACTGCTTCGTCGTGTCCTTCGTGATAATGAAGGTCATCGACGTGGTCATGAAGAAGGCCACCGGAAAGGGAGCCGCCCTCACAGAGGAGGAGCAGATGATCGGCTCGGACATCATCGAGCACGGAGAGCCCGCTTACGTGATGTGATACCCATGAAGATGGTAATGGCAATAATCAGGCCCGAGAGGCTGCAGTGCGTCAAGGACGGACTGAAGGACATCGGAATCAACGGAGTCACCATCACCCACGTCACCGGACGCGGGGCCCAGATGGGACTCGTGTTCACCACCAGGGTCGGGGACTTCGTCGTCGACGAGATCGAGAAGGTCAAGCTCGAGCTCGTGGTCGAGGACGACCTCGTGGACACCCTCGTGGCGAAGATCAAGGAGAAGGCGGAGACCGGGCACCCCGGTGACGGGAGGATCTTCATCATCCCCGTCGAGCAGTCCCTGAAGATCAGGTCGGAGGCCCCCGAGGCGTGATGACGCTCAAACACTAAGCAGACACAATGGAGGGCCGTCAGGAATCCCCTTCGGCCCTCCACCCCGCGACCTCATGGTACCCGTCGCGGGGCTATTCCTCCAATTCGCCTTACCGGACCTCCTCGGCTCTTTCCCGAGGGGGTCCGTTCAATTTTCTACAATCCGATTCTGATGGTCGCGTGCATCATCCGCACGGGCTCTCGCCCGCTGTGTTCTGGAAATATCTGATAAAACGCCGGGCATGGCCCGCGCTGAAGGGATGAGTGTGATAAAAGATGGTAGCGAGGGGTCGATTTGAACGACCGATCTCCGGGTTATGAGCCCGACGGGATATCCTGGCTACCCCACCTCGCTATAAGGCACCCTAGAGAGGTGCCGTATTTAATGGTTTCCAGGCCCTCAGAAGAGCTTCTTCAGGAACAGGAGGTCGTCGATCTTCCCCTTGACCTGGATCTTCTTGAGGACGTAGGCGCGCATGGGCCTGAGGGACCCGTCGATGAGTCCCTGGAGGTTCTCGGGGGTGGTGATGACCGTCACGTCGGGGTTCTCGTCGAGGGTGTCGTTGAACTCGTAGATGCGAGAGTCCTTCAGCTTGAGCGTGTAGCCCTCGGTTCCGAGGTCGAGGTTGAACACCTTCTCCAGGTGCGCGATCTCCTTCTTCAGCTCGGGGTCCTTCTCCATCTTCCTGTGGAACCTGTCGATGACCGCCTGGATCTCCTGCTGCATGCTCATGTGAGTCACCACTCGTCGAGCCTCCGGACCGCCTTGGCCGACATCATCTGCCGGACGGGCTCCCAAGATCTCCTGGCGTGCGGAGGGGGGCATCCGTTGTCCCTCATCCAGCCTGCTACGAAGTCCATGGTGTAGTGGTCGCTGGGATACCCGCTCCCGAAATCACCGAGCTCGGCGTGGAGCTCCTCTACCATCCTGTCGCGGGTGACCTTCGCCACTATGGAGGCCGCTGATACCACGGGGTACGTGTCGTCGGCTTTATGCTTTGCGATAATCGTTGGGCCCCCGACCTTAGAATCTAAGCGTGCCGAGAATTTCGTCTCGTTCACGTCCGGGCAGTCGGCGTAGACCTCGTTCGAGGGGTGCCGGGACACCGCTTCCGCGAACATCTCCAGCTCCACGTCGTTGAGGGACATGGCCTTCCTGCGCTCGTCGATGTCCGCCGCCTGGGCGACGACGACCTCCCAGTGGTCCGCCTTGGCGAGGATCTCGTCGTACATCCTGTCGCGGGTCTTCGGCGTGAGCTTCTTCGAGTCCTTCACGCCGATCGCTGCGAGCACCTCGGGATCCGACGTCCAGACGGCTCCGACCACCAGCGGGCCCATGACGGAACCCCTTCCGGCCTCATCTACTCCGCAAAGCATGTTCTACCCTTCTCTTGGTATATGGCGTTCATTTAATACGGACGCTGGTTTAGGTGCCCCCATGACTTTGAAGTGCGACCTGCAGTACGGCAAGGGCGACGCCAGCTATAAGCTCACCCGTGTCGGCGTGCGGAACGTCCGCAAGCCCGTCGTCATCCGCAGGGAGGGCCTCGGGAGCCAGCTCAACAACACCCTCAGCTGTTCCATCGACATCTTCGTGGACCTTCCGGCGGACCAGAAGGGCTCGCACATGTCCAGGAACGTGGAGGTCCTCAACGAGGTCGTCTCCGAGAGCATGAAGACCCCTGTCACCGCGCTGGAGGATTTCGCCGCGGACATCTGCAGGAGGCTCCTGGTCCACCACGAGTACGCCCAGAACGCCGAGGTGCGCATCACCGCGGAGTACTACAAGCCCAACAAGACCCCTCTGGGCAGGGACACCTTCGAGATCTACACCCTCATCGCCGGCGGCGCCATCGTGCGCGGCGGGCCCGTGAGGAAGACCATCGG
>JAUNYA010000081.1 GCA_030539565.1 Thermoplasmata archaeon
GCACCGCGCGCAGCGAGAGGCTGCGGGGGTACTCGGTGTTCTCGGTACGGGGGTATGAGATGTAACCGCCGGTGTACAGGTCCTCCGCCAGCTTCATGGCCGTGGTAGGGGGGATGCCGATCTTGTTGGCCTCCACCTGCATCTGCGTGGTGTCGAAAGGCGCGGGCCTGAACTCCTCCTTGGCCTCGACCTTGTAGGATGTGACCCTGCCGGTCTTGGCGTCCTCGACGCAGCTCAGGACGGCGTCGGCCTGGTCCCTCTCCCAGAACGGGTTGCCGGTGTGCTCGCCCTTGAACGCGAGCATCCCGAACTTGCCGACCACGTCCCAGTAGGGCTGGGGCACGAACTTCTCGATCTCCTCGTGCCTGTCGACCAGGAGCTTGAGCGTGGGGCTCTGGACCCTGCCGACGGACATGAAGTTCTTGCCGACCTGGCCGGATGAGAGCGATATGAGCCTGGTCAGGACCGCTCCCCAGGACAGGTCGATGATCTGCCTGGCCTCGGCGGCGTCCGCTAGCTTCTCGTTGGGCTCGGTGAGGTTCGCGAAGGCGGCCTCCACCTCCCCCTTGGTCAGGGCGCTGAACTTGGCCCTCTTGACGGAGGGCACGGTGCTCATGCCGATCTCCTTGACGGTCTCCATGCCGATGAGCTCCCCCTCGCGGTCGTAGTCGGTCGCGATGATGATCTCGTCGGCCTTCGAGGCCAGGTCCCTGATCGTGTTGAGGATGGACTTCACCCTGACGGTCTTGACCTGGGGCGCGTGCACGAGCTCCGCGGGGTCGGTGGCGCTCCAGTCGTTGTACTCGGGCGGGTAGTCCAGCTCGATGATGTGGCCGCGCAGGGAGACGACGTCGTACTCGTCCCCTCCGGCCTCGAAGGAAATCACCGTGACACCTCCGGCGGAGGACGACCTGGACTTGCCATCGGACAGGATAGTCGATATCCTCCTGGCGGCATTGGCCTTCTCGGTGATTATCAGCTTCTTCATCGCCCCAGTGGACTGGAACGAGCGATTTAAGAGTTTCCCCGTGACGATTCATATAAGAATAAGCGTCCAGCGACTGTAAACGGCCGTTGAGGATCGCGCCCGGACCCGAACGGTTTATAATGGATGGATGATTACTCCAACGCAGATGCAGTACGATGACTTCCTCGCCTACATACGCGGACGCCTGGGCGTCATACGCGCCGAGCCACTGGCACGCGGGACCGTCCAGGACGTGATCGACAGCGAGGAGTCCCTCAAGAGGGTGACGTGCGGCCTGAGGATGGAGAATCCTGGCATCGGCATGTGCGCCTCCCGCGACAGCGTCTTCGTGCTGTTCTGCGACTCCAGGTTCCCCAGGCCCACGACCATCAGCATGGAGATGATCGACGACCGCGGCGTGATAGTGGGTCACGACGTGCCGGAGTGCATGAAGGCCCAGTACGAGTCCCGCAACGACGTCCTGTGGTTCACGGACAACTTCGTGATGTACCCGGAGAAGATGGAGCCCTACGACGTCCGCATGGTCATGAAGGCGTCGAAGCTGGAGGGCGACCTGCCCGGGGACGTCGAGCCCTGGCTGTTCTACCCGTCGCCCGGATCCGCGAACATGGTCAACGCCATCTACGGCATCAACGACTGCCGCATATCCACGATAATAATGGGTGTGGATGGTTTGGAGAGGGGGTCGGCCCCCTCGGTTCCTGTGCCCGACGTGGTGGATGTTCCCTGTGCTGGGCGCGGCCATGGTGAGCCTTCCCCTGAGGACCCCTTTTATCGAGGTGACCTCGTCGGCGAACTTCTTGAGGTCCTTGAGCCTGCCCTCGCAGATCAGGATCTCCATGCACTTGTCGTGGTCGAGGTGGACGTGGACCGACGTGTTCACCAGCGACTGGTGGTCGTGCTGTATGTCGGTGAGCTTGTCGCCCACGGCGGTGACGGTGTGGTCGTAGACCATGACGACGGTGCCGACCATCCACTCCTCGTCGTTCTTCCACTCGGACTCCGCCAGGGAGTCGCGGACCAGGTCCCTGATGGCCTCGGACCTGCTCACGTACCCTTTCTTGGATATCGACTCGTCGAACGCCTTCAGGAGCTCCGGCTCCAGAGAGACGCCTATGCGCGTTACCCCTTCCATGCCCTTTGGCATGGTCGAAGCCGTGTTTAACACTTTCCGACATGAAAGCGCATACGGAGAGGTGAAGGAGGTATATGCCAACGCCGGCGTCCACAGCCGCCTTGACCCATACAATCTTAATAAGTCAGGGGAGATACCACATCCGCATGTCTGTGGAATTCGAGAATCTGGAGAGGGCCATCGTCTCGGCCATCAGGAACGACGTTGAGGACCAGGATGTGGCGGTAGCCTTCTCGGGAGGGCTCGACTCGGGCCTCGTCGCCGCCATCTCAAAGGACTACGCGCGCTCCGTCACGCTGTACACATCCGGAAGGGACCAGTCGTACGACGTCGTCATGGCTCAGGACATGTCCGAGAAGCTGGGGCTGCCCTGGCTGCACATACCGATCACAGAGGAGAACATCGAGACCAGGCTCAGGGAGATGATCACCATCACCGGGACCTCGTCCCCGCTGACGCTGTCCTTCGAGCTCCCCATGTTCTTCGTCTGCAGGACCGTCCACGAGAAGTACATCATCGGCGGACAGGGCTCCGACGAGCTGTTCTACGGCTACAACAAGTACGTCGGCCTCCCCGACGACGAGCTGGTCAGGATGAGGAAGTCCGACCTGGGCAAGCTGATCTCCTCCACCATCCCCCACGAGACGATGGTGGCCGACCACTTCGGCAAGAAGATCTTCTACCCCTACATGGACCCGCTGGTGACCATGCAGGTCAACGCCATGGACCTGAGCGTCCTCAGGCCCAAGGACGGCGACTCCAGGAAGATGCTCCTGAGGGACATCGCCAGGGACCTCGGCTACCCGTTCATCGCCGACAAGAGGAAGAAGGCCGCGCAGTACGGGTCCGGGACCATGGACCTGGTCAGGGAGGTCGCCAAGAAGAAGGGCATGACCTACCCCGAGCTGGTCGATTCGATTTACAAGGACATCTTCGAGTGAAGGTGCTCCACGAGGGCGCCCGCAGGGTCCAGGTCCGTGAGCTCGTAGAGCATCCTGGTCCCGACGGCGTCCTCGACCTCGTTGAGGTACGCCCGTCCGTCCGAGAACACGAAGTCGATCCCGGCCAGGTCCGGGCGGATGTCGGCGCAAACGTCTTCCACCATTCTCCTGACATCTTCGGGCACCGCGCATATCTCCGCGCGGCCCCCGAGGCTCCTGTTGGCGCGGAAGTCCGTGCCGCTGGTGCGCAATGCGGCGGCGAGGATCCTCCCGCCTAGGACGTAGACGCGCATGTCCGCCCCCGGGTCGGCCATTGCCTGGACAAGCGGGAGCCTGTCCCCCATCGAGGAGCACAGGCGTCCGACCTCGTCCCTGGAGCCGGCGAGGAACACCTCCGACCCCCCGTGCCCGATCCTGGACTTCACGACCCACGGCGGTCCGGGAGGGAGCGTCTCCCCCGGCCTGGAGAACTGCATATGGGGGATGCCCAGCCTCCTCGCCATCAGATAGGTCTCCAGCTTGTCGTTGCCGATCCTGCAGGCCTCCGCTGGGTTGGACACCAGCGTCCCGATCATCTCGTATCCGGCGGAGAGCTTCCAGTCCCTGCCGCGGTTAATCAGGAGGTCGGGCTTCCCGTCGGGGAGGGAACCGTTGACGACGATGCGCGCCTCCATCCCGAGCTCCTCGGCCCTGGTCCTGAGCCTGTCGGCGAAGAAGCGGTTGGCGTCCAGGTCCATGCGGTCGTAGACGATCCAGCAGCTCCTCATCTCCTGGCCCTCCTCATGGCGTGCTCCAGGATGATGTCGGAGACGTCGATCCCGGTGCAGTTCCTGAGGTTCAACATGTGGGCGCTGGAGTTGACCTCGCAGACCACGGGCCTCCCGTCCGAGACGAGGATGTCCACTCCCGCGAAGTCGGCACCGACGGCCTCGCACGCCCTGATGGCGAGCTCGGACTCCTCGGCTGTGGGCTCGTGCGCCTCAATGGAACCGCCGATGGTCGCGTTGGACCTGAAATCGCCCTCCGGGGCGGCCCTGGCCATCGCGGCCACCGCCCTCCCCCCGACAACCTCCACCCTGACGTCCCTCCCGCCGCAGTCTGCGAACCTCTGGAGGATCCTGGGGCGGTACGGCCCGGAGACGAGGGCCTCCAGGTCGTCGCGGTTCCTCGCCAGGTGCACCTGCTCCCCGAAGGACCCGAAGCAGTCCTTGACCACTATGGGGTATCCGAACCTGCTTTCCGCCGCGTCGAGGAACGACGTGTCGTCGTAGTCGTCGAAGGACAGGGGGCAGGCGATCGTCTCGATCGAGGGCACGCCGGCCCTGGCCAGCGCCAGGTGCGTCAGCGACTTGTCGTCGCACGCGGCGATGCACTCCGAGGAGTCCATCACAAGCATCCCGCACAGTTCGAGGTTGGCGGCGCAGCGGACGTCCTTGTCCCAGAAAATGACGAAGTCCGGGTCGCCAAGAATCCTCCTCAACGAGCCCCCGTCCCCGATAGGGAGCGCCATATCCGCGCTGGTCGCCGCGGTCATCTCGATCCCGGCGCGCCCCGCCGCCTCCCTGAACATGGTCCATGGCTCCGAGAACTTGGGCCCCCTAAGGAAGGCGTTGTGGACGAACGCGCCGCGCATGGGCGTCGGGATGGCGTTAGCAATATAAGCAGAGCAGTCATGCCCGCCGAAGGAGATCATGGCAGCCGGGTCCAACATGTTGTGGTATGGAGGGCTCTCCAGACGCGGGGTCAAGCTGGGCCTCGACAACGTCGAGGAGCTCCTCGCCAGGCTCGGCAGGCCGCAGGACTCCATGCGCTTCATACACGTGGCGGGCACCGACGGCAAGGGCTCCGTCTGCGCCATGATGGAATCCGTCCTCCGCGAGTCCGGCTACAGGGTCGGCGCGTTCACATCGCCTGAGATCCTGGCGGTAAACGAGTGCATCCGCATCGACGGCATCGACATCGAGGACCGCGACCTGGAGCAGGTCCT
>JAUNYA010000082.1 GCA_030539565.1 Thermoplasmata archaeon
GTGTACTGGGTGGCGCCCTGGGGCACGCCCTTGGAGGACGGGAGGCCCTCGGCGGAGCCGGACCCCGCCTTCACGAGGACGGCGTCGTGCGCGCCGTGGAACCCGCCCTTCATCTTGACTATGCCGTTCTTACCGGTGAATCCCCTGGCGGTGCGGATCGCGTGCATCGTCGCCTCGGTCCCTGAACAGGACAGGCGGGCCATCTCCGCGGACGGGACGGCGGATGTGATCCTCTCGATGAGCCTCAGCTCGGGCTCCGACGGGGCGCCGTACACGGTGCCCTTGGACATCTGGGCCCTGGCGGCCTCCATGACCTCGGGGTGCGCGTGTCCGGACACCAGCGGGCCGTACGCCATGCACAGGTCGATGTACTCCCTGCCGTCGGCGTCGGTGACGCGGCAGCCCTCGCCCTTAGCGATGAACAGAGGGTTGGGCTCGAACCTCCTGACGGGGCTGCTCACTCCGCCGGGCGTGATTTTGCTGGACTCTGCGTACAGCTTCGCGGACTGGTCCATGGTATCAGAGCATCCTCGCCATGTCCTCGGCGAAGTAGGTGATTATGATGTCGGCGCCGGCGCGCTTGATGCCAATGAGGGACTCCCTCATGATCCTCTCCTCGTCGACCCATCCGTTGGCCGCCGCGGCCTTGATCATCGCGAACTCCCCGGACACCTGGTAAGCGGCCAGCGGCAGGTCGTAGCGGTCCGCGGCCTCGCGGATGATGTCAAGGTACGGCCCGGCGGGCTTGACCATGATCATGTCGGCGCCCTCGGCGATGTCGAACTCGATCTCCCTCATGGCCTCCTTCCTGTTGGCCCAGGCCATCTGGTACCCGGCGCGGTCGCCCTGCCCGGGGGCGGACTCGGCGATGTCGCGGAACGGCCCGTAGTAGGCGGACTGGTACTTGGCGCTGTACGCCATGATCGGGACGTCCTTGAACCCGGCGTCGTCCAGGCCCTCGCGGATCGCCGCGATCTGCCCGTCCATCATGCCGCTCGGCGCGATGACGTCGGCCCCGGCCTCCGCCTGGGACACGGCGGTCTTCGCGTACAGCTCGATGGTCTCGTCGTTAAGCACGTGGCCGCACCCGTCCAGCACGCCGCAGTGGCCGTGGTCGGTGTACTCGCACAGGCACAGGTCGGCGATGACCAGCAGGTCGGAGCTCTCCTTCAGGCCGGCGATTGCTTTCTGGACCACGCCGTCCCTCTCGTACGCCCCGGTCCCGACGGCGTCCTTGTGGGACGGCACGCCGAACACCAGCACCGAGTTCACGCCGCTCTCCTGGATGCCGCCGGCGATGGCGTCGTACCCCTTGAGGGGGTGCGTCGGGATGCCGGGCATGGACGCGGTGTACTTCGTCTCTCCGATGTTCGCGTCGAAGAACATCGGCAGCACCAGCTCGTCCGGGTGTATGCGGGTCTCGCAGACCAGGTTCCTCATCCTCTGACTCTGCCTCAGCCTCCTGAGGCGCACTTCCGGGTACATCATTCCGATTCCTCCAGTCCGAAGAGCTCCACCGCGGCGGCGCACGTCTCCATGCGCCCGTCGCGGGAGGCCTCCCTCAGATTCTTGTAAAGCTCGGCGGCGATCTTGTTGACCACCGCCCTTGACAGGTCGTCGAGCAGCTCCGACTCGTCGGCGGACTCCATGCGGGAGCGGGCGGTCGCCAGCTCCCTCTCGCGGATGTCCGCCAGCATGATCCCGATGCGCCTGATCACATCGTTCGCGTACTGCTCCTTCTGCTCCGCGGCGATCTTGGCCAGCTCCTCGCTGATGATCTTCTCCGCGGACGCTATCTCCGAGCGCCTGCGCTCGGCGTTCCTCATGGCGATGGACTGCAGGGAGTCCATGTTCTCCAGCTCGACGTTGGGTATCCCGGCGACATCGTCCTCGGTGTTGCGCGGTATGCTGACGTCGATGATCAGCAGGTGCCTGTCCGGCCTCCTCTCCATCGCCTCGGTCACGTGGCCCATCCTCAGTACCGGGTGCGGGGCGCCCGTGGCCACGAGGACCACATCGGAGTCGGCCACGGCGTCGGTCATCCTCGCCATGCTGACCGCTTTACCTCCAAGCTCGTCCGCGAGCTCGATGGCGCGGCTGTACGTGCGGTTCGAGACGATGACCGTCCCCAGGTTCTTGCCGACCAGGTTCTTGGCGATGACCGAGGCTATGTCCCCGGCTCCCAGGATCGTGATGCTCTTGCCGCCGAGGTCGCCTATGCGGTCCTCGGCGAGCTCGACCGCCGCGGATCCGACGGACACGGCGCCCTTGTTCAGCGCCGTCTCGGTGCGGACCCTCTTGCCGACGGCCAGCGCCTTGTCGAAGAGACGGGTCAGCATGCCGTTGACGTGGCCCTCCTCCTTGGCGCGGATGTAGGACTCGCGGACCTGGTGCTGGATCTGGTCCTCGCCCACGATGAGCGAGTCCAGTCCGCAGACCACCCTGAACAGGTGGCGGATGGTGTCCTTGTCCTCGAGGATGTATGAGATGTTGGATGACGGGACGATCGTCCTGATCATCGAGTCGAAGAATGCCTTCGCGGACGCGTTGTCCGAGGTGGCGACATAGGCCTCGAAGCGGTTGCATGTCCTGACTATGACATATTCCGACACCGAGGGCATCAGCGGGAGGCGTTTTCCGGCCTCCTCCTCCAGCGAGGGGACCACGTCGTTGAGCGCCGCGGTGCCTCCGGCGGACGAGTGCGTTACGTGCATGCTCACGATCATGCGACACCGCCCCTCTCCAGCGCGAGGCTCCTCGCCTCGCCGCGTTTGCCGTCCTCCAGCAGGGCCCAGATGTCCGAATCCGCCAGGACTCTCGCCAGGAACTCGGCCCTGGCCGGCTGCGTGTCGATCTTGTCGCGGATATCCGCCCTCAGGTCGACCAGCAGGGCCAGCATCTCGTCGTACGAACGGTCGAGCATGCCGTCGATCTTCTCGATAACGTAAGGCGGGAACGCGGGCACCCTGCCCTCCGACGACACGCAGACTGTCCACCCGTCGCGACGGAGCGTCGACGGGATGAGCACATCCCCTCCGCCGTGGGCGGAGTTGGTCATTATCCCCCTGGACATCGAGGTGTCGCGGATCATGTCGTTGAGCGAGTGGTCCGACGTGGCGGCCACGACGATGTCGGCGCCCTCGATGTACTTCAGGACGTTGTCCCTGTCCACGCTGTCGATTATGACCTCGTCCGCGATCGCCTCCAACTCGGGAAGGACCTCGGCCGAGACCACGCGTATCCTGAACCCGGCGAAATGCCGGCATTTGCGCAGAGCCACCTGCCCGCCGCCGAACACCGCGACTAGGCGGTTCCCGGGGGACAGCAGGATGGGGGACATGTCTATCTTATCCACTCGCTCACTCCGCCGAGCCCATCGGATTCACAATATTACTAGTTGCCGTGTGCGTCCAACCATCGGAAAGTGTTACGCGCCCGGTTAACGGCGATTCACCCTCCCGCCGGGGGAGGTGCACCTATTATATCGGGGACCCCCGTGGTTCCGGCATGCCCTTCGATTCTGACCCCCAGACGATGCGCGGAAACGGACAGCAGTGGTTCGCCGGCGACTATGCCCGCCTCAGGTGGTGGGTCAAGGAGGGGAGCTACGGGATCATCAGGCCCAACGTCCCCGAGGACGAGTGCACCCGCGTCGGGTACCCGTCCGATATACTCTGGACGAACGTCGGCCACCTGGACCACAAGATCGGCAACGGGATCTTCGCGGAGTGGATAGTCGGCAGGGCCGACCTCGGGATCAACATCACGGCCACGAAGCTTGAGGTCGCCCTGGACGGGTACTACACCCGCCTGGGCGAGTCCTTCGTCGGCGGCGTCGACAAGTCCGTATCGTCCGCCATCGGCCGCGACGAGATGAAGGCCATACTGGAGCAGTTCTCCTCCCGCGCCCCGGGATTCTGCATCCTCTCGGACGAGGGCAAGGCCCCGATCGTCTTCGACATAGACGACAGGATGAACGACACCGCCCTGGCATGCGAGAACATCAACCCGATGAAGCGCTCGGTGTTCTACAGGGACCGCCAGGTTAACGGCGATTAAACGTATCATCGGGGGATCCGGGCGTCGTTTCCCGCCCGGGAACCCCCGCAAACCCCCTCTCGTACGGTCCCGGATGCCGCCCGAAGGCATCCTGAATCATTTCTCTGCATACAGTCCGCCACCTCGGGCCGGGGACCGATGCAACCATTCCCAAAGCCGAATTCGGCCACCTTAAATATCGGTTCCATAGTCGTCCGAAGCATGATTTCGAAGGACACCGCCGTCCCCATCGGAGACGGCGTCTACTGGATCGGGGGCGACGACCGCACCGCGACGATCTTCGAGGGCGCCTTCCCCATACCCGAGGGCGTCTCGTACAACTCGTACCTCATCTGCTCCGAGGGCAAGACCTGCCTGCTGGACACCGTGGACGCGTCGATCGCGTCCAAGTTCTGGAAGAACCTCCGCGCCGCCATGGACGGGAGGAAGCTGGACTACCTGGTGATCAACCACATGGAGCCGGACCACGGCGCCTGCATCTCCCAGGTCCTCGAGGCCTGGCCGGACGTCACCGTCGTCGGGAACTCCAAGACCTTCGACATGCTCTACAACTTCTACCACGTGAAGCCCGAGAACAGGCTCGAGGTGAAGGAGGGCGACGAGCTCCAGGTCGGGAAGCACAGGCTCAGGTTCTACTTCGCCGTCATGGTCCACTGGCCCGAGGTCATGTTCACCTACGACGCCACGGAGAAGAAACTGTTCTCCGCCGACGCGTTCGGAACCTTCAAGGCGGTCTCCGGGGCGCTCTTCGCGGACGAGATGGACTTCGACAGGGACTACCTGGAGGAGGCCCGCAGGTACTACGCCAACATCGTCGGCAAGTACGGCGCCAAGGTCCAGCAGGTCCTCGCCAAGCTCAAGGACGTGCCGATCGAGATGATCTGCCCCCTCCACGGGCCCATATGGAGGAAGGACCTCGGCTACATCATCGGGAAGTACGACCTCTGGAGCAGGTACGAGCCCGAGGAGAAGGGCGTG
>JAUNYA010000083.1 GCA_030539565.1 Thermoplasmata archaeon
ACTGGGAGATCTACAGCAAGAAGATCGAGATCGAGGCCCGCGTCCTCGCCGACCTGACCGCGAACCACATCATGCCGGTCGCCACCCGCTACCAGTCCGTCCTGCTGGACAACGTGTCCAAGATGAAGGACATCTTCACCGACAAGAAGGACTTCGAGCAGGTCGCCAAGGGAGAAATCCATATAATCAAGGACATCGCCATGCACTGCAGCGAGGCCCGCGCCATGGCAGAGGCCATGGAGGCGGAGTGCGACAAGCTGGACGCACTCCCCGGAGAGAGGGAGAAGGCCCTCGGGTACCACGACAAGATCGTCCCGTACCTCGAGGGTATCAGGGAGCACGTGGACGCTCTCGAGATGATCGTCGACGACGAGATGTGGCCCCTCCCCAAGTACCGCGAGCTTCTGTTCATACGCTGATTGCAGGTGAGTTCGACAGATGAGCGAGACGGAACACGGAGGTCTGTACGATCCGGCGGACGAGCGCGACAGCTGCGGGGTGGGTCTGACCGTCAACATGGACGGTTCTAAGTCCCACCGCACGGTTGAGATCGGGCTCAGGCTGCTGGAGAACATGGCGCACAGGGGTGCCGAGAACGGCGACGGCAGGACCGGAGACGGTGCAGGCATCCTCGTGCAGATCCCCCACAGGTTCATCGAATCGCTCAGAATACCGGTCCCGGAAGCCGGAAGGTACGGGACCGGCCTTTTGTTCCTGCCCAAGGAGGCGGCCTCCGCCGGCCGCTTCCTCGAGCTCTTCAAGGCGGTCTGCCAGCGCTTCGCGGTCCACGTCATCGCGGTCCGCGAGGTGCCGGTGGACCACTCCGTCCCCGGGCCGATGGCCCTGGAGGGCGAGCCCCGCATCGTGCAGGTGTTCGCCTCCTCCTACGACTCCCCGGAGACGCTGGAGACCAAGCTGTACCGCATCAGGAAGATCGTCGGCAACAGCATCGCGGCCTCCGACTACGAGGGGAAGGACGAGTTCTACATCTGCTCGCTCTCCACCCGCACCATGGTCTACAAGGGGATGCTCACCCCCGAGCAGCTCCGCGCGTACTACCTGGACCTGTCCGACCCGCTGTTCGAGTCGGCCATCGCCATGGTCCACTCCAGGTTCAGCACCAACACGATGCCCGCCTGGAAGCTGGCCCAGCCCTTCAGGATGCTGTGCCACAACGGGGAGATCAACACCATCCGCGCCAACCGCTCCTGGATGCAGGCCCGCGAGAGCGTGATGTGGACCGAGTCCATCCCCGAGATCGAGGAGATATTCCCGGTCATGCAGTCCGGCATGAGCGACAGCGCGACGCTGGACAACGTCTTCGAGTTCCTGACCATGGCGGGGAAGAGCATGCCCAACGCGCTCTCCATCATGATCCCGGAGTCCTGGAATGACAAGAACCCCATCCCCGACTCGCTCAAGGCGTACTACGAGTACCACTCCATCCTCATGGAGCCCTGGGACGGCCCCGCCGCGGTCATGTTCACCGACGGCACCATGGCCGGCGGCATGCTCGACAGGAACGGCCTGCGCCCGGCGAGGTACACCGTCACGTCCGACGGGATGATGATCCTGGCGTCCGAAGCGGGCGTCATCCCCATCGATCCCGACGACGTCGTGGAGACCGGCCGCCTCAAGCCCGGGAAGATGATAATGATAGACACCAGGAGCGGCGCGTTCATGCGCGACGGGGAGATCAAGGAGGCCCTCGCCTCGGCGTACCCCTACCGCGACTGGCTCGAGAGGAACCGCCTGGACCTGGACAAGCTGTCCTCTGGCAGGCAGATCGGACGCTCGGTCCCCGGGTACCCCCGCATGCTGGCCGAGTTCGGATACACGTCGGAGGACCTGGACAGGGTCATGGAGCCCATGGTCTCCGGCGGCAAGGAGCCCATAGGATCCACCGGCTTCGACGCCCCCCTGGCGATCATGTCGGACAAGCCCCAGCTCCTGTTCAGCTACTTCAGGCAGATGTTCGCCCAGGTCACCAACCCCCCGATCGACCCGATCAGGGAGGAGCTGGTCATGGCCACCACCGGGTACATCGGCTCGGTCCACCAGAACATCCTGGACCCCACCCCCAAGCACTGCAAGGTCGTCAAGGCCAGGCACCCCGTCATCACCAACAGGGAGCTGGACCTGCTGAAGAACCTGCGCTACAGGGGATTCGATGCGGTCACTCTGGACACCACCTTCCCCGTCGGGGACGGCGCCGGCGCGCTGGAGAGGGAGCTGGAGAGGCTCTGCTCCGAGGCCGAGGCGGCCGTCGACGGAGGGGCATCCTACATCATACTCTCGGACCGCGGCGTCTGCGACGAGAGGGCACCCATGCCCGCCCTGCTGGCGCTCTCCGCGGTCCATCAGCACCTGGTCAGGAGCAAGAAGAGGCTCCAGACCGCCATCGTCGTCGAGTCCGGCGAGCCCAGGGAGGTCATGCACTTCGCCCTGCTCATCGGATACGGCGCCAACGCGATCAACCCGTACATGGCCCTCGCCATCGTGGAGGACATGGCCAAGACCGGCCGCGTCAAGATGGACGCGGACGCCGCCGAGGCCAGCTACCTAAAGGCCACCGACAAGGGTCTCCTGAAGATCATGTCCAAGATGGGTATCGCGACCATCCGCTCCTACCGCGGGTCCAGGCTCTTCGAGGCCGTGGGCATCGACAGGGGAGTGGCATCCAAGTACTTCGGCGACACCGCGTCCTCGGTCTGCGGCATCGGCCTGGACGACATTGCCGCCGAGTACGCCGCCATCCACAAGGTCGCCCTCGAGGGGGCGGACGCGCTGGCCCAGGACGCGGGAGTCTACGCGGCCAGGAAGGGCGGCGAGAGGCACAGCTGGAACCCCGAGAGCGTCAAGGCCCTGCGCACCGCAGCCAGGAGCGGGGACGCCGGGGACTACGCCAGGTTCGCCGAGCTCGTCGACGGGAGGATGTTCTACCTCCGCGACCTGCTGGCGACCAAGCCCGGCAAGGCCGTGCCCATCGACTCCGTGGAGCCCGCGGAGTCCATCATGAAGCGCTTCATCTCCGGAGCCATCTCGTTCGGGGCCATCAGCAAGGAGGCCCACGAGACTCTGGCCGAAGCCATGAACCTCATCGGCTCCCAGAGCAACACCGGCGAGGGAGGCGAGGACCCGGCCAGGTTCAAGGTCGGTCCCGACGGAAGGAACCTCAGGTCCGCGGTCAAGCAGGTCGCGTCCGGGAGGTTCGGAGTCACCGCCGAGTACCTGGTCAACGCCGATGAGCTCCAGATCAAGGTCGCCCAGGGCGCCAAGCCCGGCGAGGGCGGACAGCTCATGGGGTTCAAGGTCGACAAGGTCATCGCCGCGACGAGGCACACGATCCCGGGCATCACCCTGATCTCGCCCCCGCCGCACCACGACATCTACTCCATCGAGGACCTGAAGCAGCTCATCTACGACCTCAAGTGCATCAACCCCACCGCGAGGGTCAGCGTCAAGCTCGTTTCCGAGGCGGGCGTGGGAACCGTCGCCGCCGGGGTCGCCAAGGCCGGCGCCGACATGATCCTCGTGTCCGGAGCCGACGGAGGAACCGGAGCCAGTCCGCTGTCCTCCCTGCGCTACGCCGGAGCCCCCTGGGAGTCCGGCCTCGCCGAGGTACAGCAGGCCCTCATGGCCAACAACCTGAGGGGAAGGGTCTCCGTCCAGGTGGACGGCCAGTTCAAGACCGGCCGCGACGTCATAATCGCGGCTCTCCTCGGAGCCGAGGAGTTCGGGTTCGCGACATCGCCCATGGTCGCCATGGGATGCATCATGTGCAGGAAGTGCCAGACCAATACCTGCCCCGTGGGGATCGCCACGCAGGACCCCGAGAAGAGGGCCAAGTTCTCCGGCACCGCGGAGCACATCGTCAACTACTGGAGGCTCATGGCCGAGGACGTCCGCGCCAGGCTCGCCGAGATGGGGTTCACCTCTCTGGACGAGGTCGTCGGCAGGACCGATCTCCTGGAGATCGTCAAGCCCGAGGGGACGAAAGCATCCCACATGGACCTCAAGCCCCTGCTCTTCGCCGAGCCCGGCGACAGGAGGCGCACCACCGGACAGCCCGACATCGTCGGCGACGTCCTGGACTGCAGGATCATCGCGGACGCCGCGGACGCCCTGGAGAACGGCAGGAGGGTGGACCTCCTGTACCCGATCACCAACGTGGACCGCTCCGCCGGCGTGATGCTCTCCGGCGAGGTCGCCCGCAGGGAGCTGACCCTGAAGGACGACACCATCAGCGTCACATTCAACGGGGCCGCCGGCCAGAGCTTCGGCGCGTTCCTTACCAAGGGCGTGACCTTCACTCTCAGGGGCATCGCCAACGACTACGTCGGCAAGGGACTCTCCGGAGGCAGGATCGTCGTCACCCCCGGCGGCGAGATCCCCGAGGGCAACGTCATCGCCGGGAACACCCTGCTCTACGGGGCCACCTCGGGCGAGCTGTACATCAACGGCTCCGTCGGCGAGAGGTTCTGCGTCAGGAACAGCGGAGCGATCGCCGTCGCCGAGGGCGCGGGCGACCACTGCTGCGAGTACATGACCGGCGGCAGGGTCGTCGTCCTCGGAAGGTGCGGGAGGAACTTCGCGGCCGGAATGTCCGCGGGTATCGCGTACGTCTACGACTGCGACGGGGACTTCGACAGGCACTGCAACATGGACATGGTGGAGCTCACGCTCGTCGAGTCCCAGGAGGACCAGAACGAGCTCAGGGGCATCATCGAGAGGCACCTGGACTACACCGACTCGCCCAGGGCCGCCCAGATCCTGAACAACTGGGATGCCGAGCTGCCGAAGTTCATCAAGGTCATGCCCGTCGGATACAAGCTGCTCCTGGAGCAGGAATCCGAGTGAACTCCTCCGGGCCGCCGAGACGGCCCGGGGGAACCCTTCCCAGCACCCCTTCTCATACCCTCCGGGATACATCGGCGGATGTCCTCCATCAATGAATCAGGTTTATATAGAAGTTCTAACATAAACCGCACCTAGAATTCCGTATA
>JAUNYA010000084.1:0-241 GCA_030539565.1 Thermoplasmata archaeon
AGCTCATTTTCGAGAGAGATGGTATCAACGGTACCCAGGACTACTCCAACACGTCGAAGATTCATGCAGAGAATCTAAACTACGCTTCAATGAAGAACGGCCCTCTTGCTGTTGTTAGATTTATCGACAGCGCTACCACTCAGGATGAAAAGTCTCCAATACATCGCCTGATGAGGTTCGCATCCCACATGCTGTACTACAGGTCTGTCCAAGATGGCAACACATTCATAGGACTAACCAT
>JAUNYA010000084.1:251-4974 GCA_030539565.1 Thermoplasmata archaeon
AATCTGTGGAGAAATTCATCATAGGGAAGGATCTGGTTTCTGAATTCCAGGTATTCTTGAAAGAAATGGCCGGCCTAGACCTGCAGCTGGACAAAGTGAGGATTGGATTCGGCATGGACGATGTCTTCGTCCAGAAAACTCCGAAAAAGAACCTGGTTTTCAACGCAGTGTCATCCAGCGGAACAAAGTGCCTCATGCTTTTCTATTACTGGTTGAAGCATTTCGATGATGTAGAGTTCCTGTATATGGATGAGTTTGATGCATACTATCATTACGAGCTGGCAACAAATGTCCTAAAGAAAGTTGCCGAATTCGACCATATTCAGGCCATATTGACGTCCCACAACACGACGATGGTCTCCAACGACATCCTGAGGCCGGACTGCTACCTTCAGCTATCGGACGGAAAAGTCCGTCCATTCTCCGACCTGACAGACCGCGAGCTCAGAGAGGGCCACAATCTGGAGAAGATGCTCCGCAACGGAGAGTTCGATGTCTGAGAGGAAGATCCTATTCGTTACAGAGGGCAGTCGCAGCGAACCGCGCTTCCTCACAAAAATGCTGAGGGAGCTATTCGGATCGGACGCCCCGACGGTGGTATCCTACAAGGCCAGCATCCACGAGCTGCTGGACTCGGCCTTCGTCGACGATGAGATAGACGAGTACCTCAGCATAAAGTCCATACTCCGCGAGAGAGCCGATTCCAAAGAACGCGAGATCCTCCAACAGAGGTTCAACGACGTGTTCCTCATCTTCGACCTAGATCCACAGCATCAGAAATTCAAGGCAGATAGACTGAGGAAGGCCCTGGAGTTCTTCAACGACTCCACTACGGTCGGAAAACTGTACATCAACTACCCGATGTTCGAATCGTACCGCCACATGAAGCATCCCTACGAGGAGGAGTACCTCACACGCACCGTCTCCACCAAAGGGCTGTCAGGATACAAGGGACTGTCCAGCTCCGAAGGGTGCGTCGAGCTGCAGGACGTCGGGAAGATGGACGAGAGCGCATTCCGGATGATCGTCGAGATGAACGTCCGCAAGGCCCATTCCATCATAACGGGAAACACCGAGATCCCGTCCGTCGACGAATACCTGTCATGGACAGGGTCGGGCCTCTACGGCAAGCAATGCGAAATCATGGACTCGAGAGAGGAGGTCTACGTGCTGTTCACGATGGCTTTCTATCCGATAGACTACGCACCGTCGAAGTTCCTGAAAGCATGAACCTGCCGTACTAAACATATCTAAGACCTTCTGGTTAGTGAATCCGCTTCGGGTCGCCTTTATCATCCCGCTGTGAAGCATCCGTATGCATGAGACGGAACGACACGCGCGGGACGATGCCCTTCGCGATAGTCGCCGTGACCATCCTCCTGATGTCTGTGGGGGCGGCCGCGGTGACCGCGAGCTACCAGAGGGCAAACGACAACGTCGAGACGGCCGAGGATGATGTCGAAGCGGTCGACGACGCGGTGGACGACATCACATCGTACATCGACAGGGGCCTGGGCGAGATCATACTCGCCATATCGACGGACGACAGCCTCGGCGGGCTGACCGAAAGGGCGGAGATCTTCGACGAGAAGGCCGCCGTCTGGATCGCCTTCCAGTTCCCCATGGTCAGCGGCGGGGTGAAGGCGGAATGCACATCCTACGACATTGAGCTCGTGGCGGAGCCCGCCGGGCTCTCCTCGGACGGGGAGCTGAGCGGATACACCCCGACCTACCTGCGCGGAACGGGGACGGTGAGCGTGCACCTCACATCGGCGCTCGGCAAGGCGCAGACCGACCTTACTATATCCACCGACGGGAGCTACGCACTCCCCCTGGCGGCGGTCCGCGGGTCGCTGTTCGAGGCGATGGCGGGAACCTCCGGGATCTCGCTGAGCCAGATGATGGCCACGCAGCTGACGGCGCTCGCCGAGTACAGGATCCTGAACGGCTACGGGACGTCCGCCTACGGCACCATGGGTACCTCGTCGATCCTCACATCCGACGACGTTGAGGACGCGTACGCGGTGTGCATGGAGGCCCTCTCCGCGATATGCTTCCGCGACGGTGACAACCTGCTCACCTCGAAGGACTCCGCGGACCTCGCCGGCCTCCTGGCCGCCGACGACGGGACGGTGACGATCGACCTAGCCGCGGTGTACTCGCAGGCCCTCGTGTCGGCGGTGGACGACGTGGCCCTGCGGTGGATCGACTACCTCTACGGGTTCGAGATAGCCGATGCGCTCGTCGACGCCCTGAACCCCACGAAGGACGCCATGCACGCGCTGTGGGCGTTCATCACCGGCGAGGAGCTGGTGGACGGGACGCCGTACCTCAAGAGCGCCATGGAGCCCGGAGGGTACTCCGAGGAGGACTATCGGTATCCGGGGAGCGGGACGACGTCGCTCACAGTCGGCGGGTACGAGATAAGCGTGGCCAACCCGACGGCCGACCTGCTGTCGCAGTCCTGGCTCAAGGACTTCAAGAAGCGGTACGACCTCGGCACGGACTACGTCCGCGACTTCGTCACCGGGATCCTGACATCGGCGGCGGTAGCCGTCGCCGAGAGGTCCGACCTGGGGACGGTGACGATGGCCTACGACCCGTACGGCGACGGCTTCCTGGAGTCGCTGATGGAACTCTACCAGAGCGCGATGACCGACTGCGCGTCCGTCGTGGAGGACGCCGTGTCCTCGTCCCTGTCGGGCGCCGCGGTCTACGACGAGTTCTACGGGGCGCTGGCGGACGAGGTGCTGGAGCACGCGGAGGACATGGTGCTGGAGTCGGAGCTCAGGTCGTCGATACGCTCGGCGCTGACCGCGGCGATAGACGAGGAGGAGGCCGAGGCGGGAGAGGACTACGTCCGCCCGGACATCGACGCGCTGATGTCCTCCGCATCCGTCGGAAGGGCGGTGGAGGCGTACCGCTCCGCAGTGTACGAGGACCTGGCGAAGGTCGAGTCGCTGAAGATGATCGAGGGCGACGGCCCCGGCCTCGTCGAGAAGGCGCTGACGTGGATCTGCTCCTACGGCCTGGAGCTTCTGGACATCCTCGATCCAGTGGAGGACAGGGCGCAGGCGATGGTCGACGAGATACTGTCGATAGACGGCACCAACCCCTACTCCGGGTCGACGGAGATGCCGGGAGGGTCCGGGTTCGAGGTGGAGGACGAGGACGGCAACGTGATGATGGAGAGCCTGTCGGTGGACCTGACTGTACAGATGCCTTCCGTGTCGGTGACAATCGACGAGTCCAGGTGCGTGCACACAACGGGCTTCCGCGAGGGCACGAGCGCGGCGTACTCGACAGTGTTCGTCATCACCGTCAGCGGATGGGTCGACTACAAGGTATCCGGCGCCGGGGCGCTGGCCAGCGCCATGGGCGCGGTGACGGCGTCGTACTCCGGAGGCTTCCAGGTGGACACGACGGCGGAGGTCACAGTGGCGAGCGGCTGGGCCCTCGCCGGGGTCGACTACGTGCCGAGCGACACCCTCATCGGAGATGTGTGGGACGCCCTCCTCGAGGTGCTGGAGCCGATAATCGAGCCCCTCCGCAAGATCCTCGAGACCATACGCTCGGTGGCCACGAAGCTCGCCGAGGCCCTCGCCGAGATAGCGGGCTTCGTCACGGACTACGCGCTGGAGATCTACGCCGCCCTCATGGACCCGCTGGAGGAGCTGAAGCAGATGATCGAGGGCGCCCTGGAGAGCGCGATAAACGAGGCGGTGTTCAACGTCCTCGTGGACATCGACATGGGCGACCAGAGCATCGCATTCGAGTTCTTCGGGTGCACCCTGAGCCTCACCACCTCCGCCGTGTCATGGGCCAAGACCACCAAGACCCTGCTCACCGCCGAGCTCACCATGCCCGTCGCGGGACTGACGATCAACGCCGGAGTGAAGACCAAGGTCCGCGGGGACCTTGCGGCCGAGAACCTCATAATCACCGGCTTCGGCGGGGTCGCCGGCGACGATTGGGACGTGGATGTGAGCGTGGACCCGCTGCTGAAGGGCAGCAAGTACCTCTTCACCGTGGACGGGACCATCGGCGACACCGACTTCACACTCGTCGCGCCGAAGCTGGAGAAGTACTACGAGATGGGGCTCGCCCTGAGCGACGTCCCCGGGATCGGCGAGGTAATCGACAATATCCCGATACCGGGACTCGGCGTGAACATCGGCCTCGACGCCGGGTTCAGCCTCAGGTACACCACCGCGATAGAGACGGGGCTGCTGATCAACGAGTTCGAGAGCAACCCCGAGGGGACGGACACCGGGAAGGAGTGGATCGAGCTCGTCAACAACGGGGACACGACGATAGACCTCGAAGGGTACGAGCTCGTCGCGGCCTCCGACCGCAAGTCCAAGAGGATGACCCTGTCCGGGACGCTGGCTCCCGGCGAGTACCTGGTGATCTACCCGGACTTCGTCCTGGTGAACAGCTCCGGCAAGAACACCCGCAGCGGCGAGGGCGTGAAGCTCTACGACGCGGACGGGAACCTGGTCGACGAGACGCCGATCAAGTCGGACACCTCCGACGACGGCAAGACGTGGCAGCGCAAGTTCGACGGCTCCACCGAGTGGGTTTTCGAGAAGGCCACCCAGGGCAAGTCCAACGCCGGCTCGATGGTCGGCGCGGTCATCACCCCGTCGGAGATGAAGGACTGCGTGTGGGACGCGGTGGAGAAGTCGTTCTCCAAGGTCGGCAGCATCCAGGACGTGGACAC
>JAUNYA010000085.1 GCA_030539565.1 Thermoplasmata archaeon
CGCCCTCCTTCGTCGAGACGGTGGGGAGCTCGTACGGGCGCTCGTAGACCGGGCCTCCGGTGAGGAACTCCAGGTCCATGTCGAAGATGCCTTCGCCGTCCCAGAACAGGCGGGTGTGCATCGTGTCCGTGGTGACTCCGATGGGCGTGGCGGGCACGTCCCAGAGGTCGAAGACCTCCAGCACCGCGTCCACGTTCTCGGGGGTGCAGGTGCACATCATGCGCTCCTGCGACTCGGACACCCAGATCTCCCACGGGGCCAGTCCGGGCTCCTTCAGCGGGACCTTCTCCAGGTTCACGTCGGCTCCGCAGCCGCCCTCGAGGGCCATCTCGCCCACGACGCAGCTGAGCCCGCCGCCTCCCAGGTCCTTCATACCGGTGATGAGGTGCCTGGCGTTGACCTCGAAGCAGGCGTGCATGACGGGCTCCTTCATGATCGGGTCGCCGAGCTGGACGGCTCCCCTGGAGTCCTCGTCCGATGTCGACGTCAGATCCGCGGACGCGAAGTTCACGCCGTGGATCCCGTCCCTGCCGGTCAGCCCGCCTACGAGGATCATGACCTCGCCGGGCCCGCCGGCGTAGTTCTTCGCGAGGTCGGCCCTCTTCACGATTCCGAGGCACGCGACGTTCACGAGGCAGTTCCCGGTGTACTTGTCGTCGAAGAAGAACCCGCCCGTGATGGTCGGTATGCCGACCCTGTTGCCGTAGTCGCGTATTCCCGACACGACGCCGCTCATCAGGTACCTGGGGCTCTTGACGCCCGCGGGGAGGTCCACGTCCCTGTCGATGGGCCCGAAGCACAGCGGGTCCGCCAGGCCTATGGGCTGGGCGCCCATGCACACGACGTCCCTCAGGATGCCGCCGATTCCCGTCGCGGCTCCGCCGTAGGGCTCGATCGCGGAGGGGTGGTTGTGGCTCTCGATCCTCAGGGCGTAGCCGTAGTCGTCGTCGAAGACCATGACCCCGGCGTCCCCCCTGGAGAGGATGTCGTCCCTGTCGATGCCGAACACGAACTCCTTGAGGATGGGCTTGGAGCTCTTGTAGCAGCAGTGCTCGCTCCACGCCTGGCCCAGGGCCTGCAGCTCCACGTCGGTGGGGTTCCTCCCCTCTTTGGCGAAGTAGTCCCTGACGGTCCTCATCTCGTCCTCGGACAGGCCGAGGCTCATGTCCTTGGACAGCTGCGCGAGCTCCCCGTCCGATGCGC
This sequence comes from Thermoplasmata archaeon, assembly GCA_030539565.1. Classification (GTDB taxonomy): domain Archaea; phylum Thermoplasmatota; class Thermoplasmata; order Methanomassiliicoccales; family Methanomethylophilaceae; genus Methanoprimaticola. The sequence continues at coordinate 1,204 of JAUNYA010000085.1, forward strand.
CGAGGATCTCCACGTCGCACAGGTCGTAGGGGGCGTCGCGCCTCCTCATGCCGCAAGCCATCTCATCTCACCGAAACCTTGTAGTTCTGGATGACCGGGTTGGCGAGCAGTTTCCTGCACATCTCCTCGGCCTCCGCCTGCGCCTCAGCGGGGGGCAGGTCCATGTCGACCTCGAACAGCTTCACTGTCTTCACGTCGCTGACGCCCTTGAAGCCAAGGGACTCCAGGGTCTTCCTGGTGTTCTTCCCCTCGGGGTCTGCGACCCCCTTCTTGAGCTCGATTCTGATCTCGACGACTGTCATCGCCCTTGAGCTATGGCGCGCGCGGTAATAATGTTGCGTACGCGCGGGAGGGTGCGCGTCCGCGAGGATTAAAGGCGGATGGGGAGATAGCGGTGGCGATGAAAGACTCCATCGTCCTGAAGGTCGCAATGGCGAGGTCGCAGTCCGAGGCTGGGTACGGCCGCGCCAGGATGGACAGCGAGTCCCGCAGGGCCCTCGGCCTCGAGCTCGGGGACACCATCGAGATCGCCGGGAAGAGGTCCGTCGTGGCCAAGGTCTTCAAGGGCAACCCGGAGGACGAGGGCAAGGGGATGCTGTTCATCGACGGCCTCACCAGGACCAACGCCGGGGTGAGCGTGGACGAGAACGTCACCGTCAGGAGGTGCGAGCCCGAGCCCGCCGAGCAGGTGGTGCTCGCCCCGAACATCCCCGAGGGCAAGGTCATCCGCTTCGAGGAGGGCATCGAGGACGTGTTCCTCAAGGGCCTGCTGAACAGGCCGCTCGTCGCCGACACGGACATCATCGTGCCGAACATCGCCCTCATGGGCAACCGCTCCACCTTCGTAGTGGTGCAGACCCAGCCCAAGGGCCCGGTCATGGTCAACGAGAGGACGAAGGTCATCGTCAAGGCGGCGCCGAAGGCCCGCGCCGCCAAGGTCCAGCGCGGGAACCAGATCACATACGACGACGTCGGCGGGCTGGACGAGGAGCTGAAGAGGATCAGGGAGATGATCGAGCTCCCACTGAAGCACCCGGAGCTGTTCGAGAGGCTCGGCATCAGGGCGCCCAAGGGTGTTCTCCTGTACGGCCCGCCCGGCACGGGGAAGACGCTGATGGCGGAGGCCGTCGCCAACGAGTCGGGGGCGTCGATGTTCTCGGTCCGCGGGCCGGAGATCATCGGCCAGTACTACGGGCAGAGCGAGGAGCGCCTGAGGGAGATATTCAAGGAGGCGGAGGAGAACGCGCCCAGCATCGTGTTCCTGGACGAGATCGACTCCATCGCGCCCAGCAGGGACGAGGTGTCCGGGGAGGTCGAGCGGCGCGTGGTCGCGCAGCTCCTGACCCTGATGGACGGGCTGGGCGACCGCGGGAACGTGATCGTGATAGGCGCGACCAACCGCGAGGACTCCATAGACCCGGCGCTGAGGCGCCCGGGCAGGTTCGACAGGGAGATCGAGATCGGCGTGCCCGGGAGGAAGGGCAGGGAGGACATCCTGTCCGTCCACCTGAGGGACATGCCGCTGACCCAGGACGTCACGCCGGAGAGGCTGGCGTCCATGACCCAGGGCTTCGTCGGCGCCGATCTCGCGGCGCTGTGCAGGGAGGCGGCCATGCAGTGCCTGAGCTCCCGCATGGGCGAATTCGACCTCGATCGCCCGATACCGCAGGATGTCCTGGAATCGATGAAGGTCTCCATGGACGACTTCACGGCCGCGCTCGGAGACGTCGAGCCCAGCGGCATGAGGGAGGTCCTCGTCGAGATCCCCAAGGTCACGTGGGACGACGTGGGCGGACTGGATGACGTCAGGCGCAGGATCGAGGAGGTCTTCGTGCCCGAGGAGGGCAACCGCGCGTACGAGCGCCTGGGAGTGGAGCCCGGGAAGGGCATCCTGCTGTACGGCCCGCCGGGGACCGGGAAGACGCTGATCGCGAAGGCGCTGGCGAACGAGTCCGGCACCAACTTCATCTCCGTCAACGGGCCGGAGGTCGCCAGCAAGTGGATGGGGGAGAGCGAGCGCGCGATCCGCCAGATATTCAAGAGGGCCAAGCAGATGGCCCCCTGCATCATATTCTTCGACGAACTCGACTCGATCGCGCCGATACGCGGCATGGACGACGGCTCCGCGTGGGAGCGCGTGGTCGCCCAGATGCTCACGTCCATGGACGGCGTCGAGGGCCTGCGCAACGTCACCGTCATGGGCGCCACGAACCGCCCCGACATGATCGACCCGGCGCTGCTGAGGCCCGGGAGGTTCGACCGCCTCGTGCTCGTGGGCAAGCCGGACGAGGCCGCTAGGCTGGGGATCCTGAAGGTGCACACAAGGAGGATGCCGCTGGACGGCGTGGACCTGCAGGCCGTCGCCGCCAAGACGGACGGATACGTCGGGGCGGATCTCTTCGCATTGTGCAGGGAGGCGGGGCTCGCCGCTTACCGCGAGGATCCCGATTCGGAGAAGGTGCTCCAGCGCCACTTCGACGCCGCCCTCGGAGCGGTCGGACCGTCGGTGTCGCAGGCGGACATGGACGCCTACGAGAACGTCGGGAAGAAGATCGGCAAGCGCAGGTCCGGATGGGACAACGTGCCGTTCTACGGATGAGAACGGGTGGGCACGTCACACGTACTTTCACTCGCCCTTGGCGTGTGGTTGCGGAGCCGTGCCCGATTGTAGAATCATCATGGTTGTTCACGTATATGAAATTGCTGACTGCCATAATGCAATCGCAGACACGGATAGGACGATGTACCGATCTGCTGTTAAGAATGGGGTGGGCACGTCACACGTACTCTCACTCGTTTGTAGACGTGTGGTTGCGGAGCCGTGCCCGATTGTGCAACAGCATTGCCGTTCACGTATATTAAAATTGTCTACTGTCCGAAGGCAATCAAAGGTCCTTCGCCGTGTACGGCAGGTCCTCGGAATACCCCAGCGAGCGGTAGTACTCCCTCACGCCGACGCCGCTGGTCACGCGTATCCTGGACCGTCCGTTCTCCGTCGCCAGGCGCTCAGCCTCGGCTACGAGCCTCCTGCCGAATCCGCGGTGCTGCCAGTCACCGTCGTCCTCGCCTATGGACGCGGGATGCCCGAAGACCTTCAGCTCCCTGATGGTAGCCTCCGGGTTCGAGTCCAGCCTCAGGCGCACGTATCCGATGATGCGGTCGCCGCTCTCGATCGAGATGAAGTGCTCCGTGCCGCCGGACGCCTCGTAGACGAGGTCCTTCAGCTCCGCGGCGTCGGGATCCACGATGTCCTCCGCGCGTCCGGCCTCCCTGCAGCGAATGCACCTGCACGGCGTGCCCATGGACCTCATGCGCGAGTCCACCAGCTGGCGGATGTTGCTCTTGGTTATCCCCGCGGCGATCTCCGTCGCCGGGATGTCGCGCTGGATCCTCTGGATGCGGACATACTCCGGAACGTACGCCTTCATCCTGGCCAGCAGCTCCGTCGCCGTGTCCTCGTCGTACGGCACGTACTCGCCGGCCCTCCAGAGGTCGTAGACCCCCGTCCCCTCGACGACCAGGAGCGTGTAGAACTTCAGCATGTCCGGGCGGTACGCTGGGTCGTCGAACACCTTCCGGAAGCACTCGTAGTCGTGGTCGGGATCGGACCCCGGCAGGCCGGGCATGATGTGGTAGCAGACCTTGAGCCCGCGGTCCCTGCAGTCCCTGGTGCACCTGCGGACCTCCTCGGTCCCGTGGCCCCTCTGCACGCCGCGGAGGATGT
>JAUNYA010000012.1 GCA_030539565.1 Thermoplasmata archaeon
AGTCCACGTCCTCCAGCGTCGCCGTGGGCGGCAGGGAGAACCTGAGGGACCCGTGGGCGGTCTGGTGCTCCAGGCCTATGGCCAGCAGCACGTGGGACGGGTCCAGGGACCCGGACGCGCATGCGGAACCGGTGGAGACGCACACGCCGTTCATGTTCATGGACATGAGCAGGCCCTCGCCCTCGATGAAGTCGAAGCTGAAGTTGGCGTTGCTGGGGAGCCTCTTGGTCGGGTGGCCGTTGAGGCGCGTGTACGGGATCTCGCTGAGGACCCTCTCGACGAGGTGGTCCCTCAGTGCGGACTCCTTCCTCGCGCGCTCCTCCATGTCGGCCGCCGCGAGCTCCGCGGCCTTGCCGAAGCCGACCGCGCCGGGGACGTTTGTGGTCCCTCCGCGGATTCCGCGCTCCTGCTCGCCGCCGTGGATCAGCGGGTCGAGCCTGACGCCGTTCCTGATGTACAGGAAGCCGATCCCCTTGGGCCCGCCCAGCTTGTGGGCGCTGGCGCTCAGGAGGTCGATGTTGTCGGCGGTGACGTCGATCGGGATCTGCCCGTACGCCTGGACGGCGTCGGTGTGGAACAGGATCTTGTGGACCTTGGCGATGGCCCCGATCTCGCGGATGGGCTCGATCGTACCGATCTCGTTGTTGGCGGTCATCACGGAGATGATCGCGGTGTCCGGACGGATGGCGGCCTCGACGTCCTTCGGGTCAACCAGCCCGTCCCCGTCGACGGGGAGGAAGGTGACCTCCACGCCCATCTTCTCGAGGTACTCGCAGGTGTTGATTATGGCATGGTGCTCGATGCTCGACGTGATTATGTGCTTGCCCTTGGCGTGCGGGCCGAAGACCGCGGACTTGAGCGCCCAGTTGTCGGACTCGGAGCCTCCAGATGTGAGGTAGATCTCCTCGGGCTTGGCGCCGATGAGCTTGGCCAGGTTGGCCCTGGCCTCCTTCACGGCCTCCCTTCCGGGCTTCCCCATGGCGTGGATGCTGGCAGGGTTCCCGAACTCCTCGACGAAGAACGGGAGCATGGCGTCCAGGACCTCCTTGCGGACGGCCGATGTGGACGCGTTGTCCATGTAGATCTCTTTGTTAGCCATTTTCAATCCCCGTAATTCCTAGCTGATTACTATGATTTGAATCGGGCATCTAGTATATCAGTCTTCCAGTCGGCACGTGCGGGAGTCAAGCGGTGTTGGCCCCGGGGACGGCCCCCGGGGCCGTTTGAACCTGTATCAGATCTTGGCGAAGGCCTGGTCCAGGTCGGCGATTATGTCGTCGATGTGCTCGGTTCCGATGGAGAGCCTGACGGTGGACGGGGTGATCCCCTGGTCCAGGAGCTCCTCTCCGGTCAGCTGCGAGTGGGTCGTGCTGGCGGGGTGGATCACGAGGGACTTGACGTCGGCGACGTTCGCAAGCAGCGAGAACAGCTGGAGGCTGTCGATGAACCTCTTGGCCTCCTCCTCTCCGCCCTTGATCTCGATGGTGAAGATCGAGCCCGCGCCGTTCGGGAAGTAGCGCTGGTAGAGCGCGTGGCTGGGGTGGTTCTCGATGGCCGGGTGGCTGATGCTGGCGACCTTCGGGTTCTTCTTGAGGTACTCGATGACCTTGAGGGTGTTCTCCACGTGCCTGTCGACGCGGAGGGACAGGGTCTCGAGCCCCTGGAGCAGCACGAAGGCGGTCACGGGCGAGATCGTCGCGCCGGTGTCGCGGAGCAGGGTCGCCCTTATCCTGGTGACGAAGGCGACCGGTCCCAGCGCCTTGTAGAAGCTGATCCCGTGGTAGCTGGGGTCGGGCTCCGCCAGGGCGGGGAACTTGCCGTTGCCCCAGTCGAAGTTGCCTCCCTCGATGATGACCCCTCCGAGGACGGTCCCGTGGCCTCCGATGAACTTGGTGGCGGACTCGACGACGATGTCGGCTCCGTGCTCCAGGGGCCTGAAGAGGTAGGGGGTGGCGAAGGTGTTGTCCACGATCAGGGGGATCCCGTGGGCGTGGGCAACGGCGGAGATCTTCTCGAAGTCCACCAGGTTGCTGTTGGGGTTGCCGAAGGTCTCCACGAAGATGGCCTTCGTCTTGTCGTTGATGGCCTTCTCGAAGGATCCCTCCTCCTCGGGGTCGACGAAGGTGGTGGTGACGCCGTAGGGGGTCAGGGTGTGCTCCAGCAGGTTGTAGGTCCCGCCGTAGATGGTCTTGGAGGAGACGATGTTGTCCCCGGCCCTGGTGATGTTGAGGATCGTGTAGGTGATGGCGGCGGCCCCGGATGCGAGGGCGAGGGCGGCGGTTCCACCCTCGAGGGCGGCGATGCGCCTCTCGAAGACGTCCTGGGTGGAGTTGGTCAGGCGGCCGTAGATGTTCCCGGCGTCCCTGAGGCCGAAGCGGTCCGCGGCGTGCTGGGAGTTCTTGAACACGTAGGACGTGGTCAGGTAGATGGGCACCGCGCGGGAGTCGGTGGCGGGATCGGGCTGCTCCTGCCCCACGTGGAGCTGGAGGGTCTCGAACCTCTGGTTGTTCTTGTTGTTGGGTCCTTTGGGGATGTTCGCGTTGGTCATGATGATTCACCTGTTTTTGCTTCGGAAATAGGAATAATGGAATCCTATATAAACAATATCATTCCTATCGGAATAGTATGAAATAAAACCCTACGGCAAACGTTGAAATCGCCTGGGGCGATGGGGAACCATGCAGAGGTACACCCTGATCGACCACACCGCGGATCTCATGGTGAAGGCCTCCGGCGCCACGCTGGAGGAGTGCTTCGGGAACGCGGCGTACGCGCTGTTCGACCAGACCGTGGACCTCTCCGGGATCGGGACGTCTGAGGAGACGGAGGTCCGCGTGACCGGGATAGACGACGAGGACAGGCTGTTCTCCTTCCTCTCGGAGATGCTCTTCATCGAGGACGCGGACAACCTCATCCTGAAGGAGTTCGACGTCAGGTTCGAAGGGGACGACGTGGTGTGCAAAGCGAGGGGCGAGACCCTCGACCGCTCGAGGCACCGCCTCAGGTCGGAGATCAAGGCCGTGACCTATCACATGATGGAGATCGACAGGGAGACGCCGTCGGTCACCGTCCTCTTCGACGTCTGATATCCATAGTAAGAAGAGATGGAGTCGGCGGCTACCTGATGGCGTTTCGCCATACGTTGACACTTGTTAAATAGACATACGCTATACCCTCTGCCATGCGGGACGAGCTCGTGCGCGGACAGTATCTCGGCATTCTGGAGGCCCTCAGGTCACGTCCGGACGATGTGAAGATCGTCACAGGGGTCCGCAGGTCCGGCAAATCCACGGTCCTGAAGCAGTTCAAGAGGAGACTGGAGGCCTCCGGGGAGGATGTCGTCATGGTGGACGCGGAGCGGATGCGCCCCGAAATATCCGCGTCCGGCGGGCTGCTGGAGCATGTTAGGAAGCTGATGCCCTCCTCCGACTGCTGCGTCTTACTGGACGAGGCCCAGGCGGCCCCGGGATGGGAAGGTGCCGCCCGTGCTCTCCGCGACGGAGGAGCAAATGTCATCATCGCAGGCTCCAACGGCGCCGTGCTGTCCGACGTGATCCTGAAGGACCCATCCATCGGATGCTCCCGCGTCCATATGCTGCCGCTGTCGTTCCGGGAGTTCCTGGAGATGAACCCTCCCGTCGGGGAGGTCCAGACGGGCGGGAGGTTCGACCAGTACCTCGCGATCGGAGGGATGCCATCGCTCAGCCCAGACGGCCCGTGCTGGGCCAGACTGGAGGACATATGGAGCTCGATCGCGATCAGGGACATGGGACCCGGGATGTTTCCGGAATCCCAGGCGATGCGCGAAACATCCAGGTTCCTGTTCGAGCACGTCGGGACACCCGTCACACAGAGGGATCTCAAGGGGCATACCGGCGTATCTAGCGGTAAGACCGCCAGAAAGTGCCTGGATTCCGTGACCGGCTCGTTCGCGTTCCACAGAATCAGGACAGTGGATCTGACCGCGGATGGGACCGAGTGCAGAAGATCGGTGTATTACGCCGCCGACACTGGGTTGAGGAACTGCTTCCTGGGCCGCGCGGATACGGGGACCGATGCGCTGAGGAACGTGGTGTTCCTGGAGCTCATCAGGCGCGGATACAGCGTGAGCTGCGAAACGTACCGCGACTACAAGGTGGACTTCGTGGCCGAGAGGGATGGTTCAACCGAGTTCATCCAGATAGCGAGCGGGGCATCGACGGAAACAGCGAAGAACCGCATCGAGAGGCCGCTGAAGCTCCTGGGAAGCCGCGGAAACGCCACTGTCCTGACCATGGACCGCGATATGTGCGGGGACCGCGGCGGCATCCTGTACCGCAACATCGTGGACTTCCTGCTCGAGGGAGAGTACGCCGACACGAGCAGAACATAGATTGAGCAGAGATATCGCCCTCCGCGGGACACCACTAGCGTCCGAAGCGGAACCTAATATAGCCCCCGCGCCTTAGGTGGGAACATCATGCTCAGACTGGGTTGGTTCTCCACCGGGAGGGGTCCCGGGTCACGCAATCTGCTCAAGGCCATCATGGACCGCAAGCTCTCGGGGGAGCTCGACATCGAGATCTCCTTCGTATTCTGCAACTGGTCCAACGAGGAGGCGGACAACCCCCGCCGGGAGCAGCGCGAGATGTTCTTCGAGATGGTCAGGGGATACGGCATCCCGCTGGTCACCGCGTCCTGGAAGGAGTTCGAGCCCGAGCTCAGGAAGAGCGACGAGGCCGCCTGGCGCGTGGAGTACGGCAAGGTTCTCCGCGACTCGGTCGCCCCGTACCCCTTCGACCTGGGGATACTCGCGGGCTACATGCTCTGGATGGACGACGAGACCTGCCGCCGGTTCGACATGCTGAACCTGCACCCCGCCCTGCCGGACGGCCCCAAGGGCACCTGGCAGGAGGTCATCTGGCAGCTCATCTCCGAGAAGGCGGACCGCCAGGGCGCCATGATGCACGTCTGCACCGAGGAGTGGGACAGGGGAGCTGCGATAACATACTGCGGCTTCCCGATCCGCGGGGGCGACTACGACGCCCTCTGGGAGCAGATGGAGGCCAAGCTGGAGACCAGGACCCTCGACGAGATAAGGAAGGACGAGGGCGAGTCCGAGCCCCTGTTCAGGAGGATCCGCGAGGACGGCGCCAAGAGGGAGCTCCCCCTGATCGCCGAGACCGTCGCGGCGTTCGCGGACGGAAGAGTAAGGATCGAGAACAAGAGGCTCATAGCCAGCGGGAGCGCGCTGGACGGGCCGTACGACCTGTCCGACATGGTCGACAAAGCGCTGGGGGAGTGAGTCATGCCCGGAGAGTTCGACCCCGTGGAGGAGCTGGGCCTGTTCCCGGACAGGATGCTCGTCACCAACCTGAGCGGATTCATCGTCAAGAACAACCCGACCCGCGACCTCTGCGACCGCTTCATCCGCAACGGGGCGCACTTCTACGACGTCCTCGCGAGGTACGACGCGCTGACCGCGTACGTGCTCGGAAGGGAGGAGGCAACAGCGGGGAGCACCATCAAGTGGGTCATCCCGTTCCTCAAGGCCAACGGCGCCACGGACTACCTGGTCCGCGAGGCATACCGCCAGTCGCTGGTGCTCATGCCCGGCGCCGAGGATGCGCTCAGGTACATCTCCAACCTCCTGCCCACCCACATCAACACCTCGATGTACGGGCACGGCTGGATGGCCGTGGAGGAGAGGGTCCAGGCGCCCCTGTGCGACGTGTTCTGCTCCACCATGGACCTGGACCACGTCCAGTTCGGACGCGCGGACTCGAGGAAGATCAGGGAGATGTGCGAGCAGATATCGTCGCTGCGCATCCCCAAAGTCGTCTACGAGCTGAACGTCCCCATGGAGGTGGACGAGAAGGACGTCAGGATCATCAGGGTCCTGGACGACATCCTCCAGAGCAGGATCCCCGAGCTGCCCGCCATGGGGCTCATGGAGTCCGGCGCCCCCGTGACCTCGCACCGCAAGGCCTACCAGCTGCTGGACGTCAGGAAGCAGTCCGGGATCGACCTGGACTGCACCATGTACATCGGCGGCGAGGACACGGACTACCAGTGCCTGGACCTCGTGAGGGACGCGGGCGGCGTCGCCGTATCGTTCAACGGGTCCGACTTCGCGGTCAGGGGCAGCAACATCGCCATCCTGTCGAAGGACGCGACCGTCGGAGCCGTGTTCGCGTCGATGTTCAACGACCGCGGTATCGAGGCCATACTCGACCTGGCCGCCAACTGGGAGAGACCGTACCTGAAGAGGTGCGAGTTCCCGGACAGGAACCTGCTGGACAGGATGCTAGCGGCCCACCCGAGGAAGCTCCCCGAGGTCTACGCCGTCGACAAGCACAACGTCGACGAGATCGCGGCCCTGAGCGCCGAGTACAGGAAGAAGGTCATCGGGCGCCCGTGAGTTGGGGGATTAGTGCTCCGGACGGGATTCGAACCCGTGTCACGGCCTCGAAAGGGCCGAATGATTGGCCACTACACTACCGGAGCCCGAGCATCCCATCCCGATATCGTTTATAAGGTTATTCGAAAGGGCCGTCGGGGCGGATATTCTCAAACGGCCCTCCCCGCATATTAAATTCCACACATTGATGCGATGACGTGGACAGAAGGATCGCAGCCATCATCGTCGCGGCCATCGTGGTTATCGCGGGAGCCGCCACATACGTCGTCCTCAACAGCGGGGACGACGGGGAGCGGCGCCCCAGCGCGTCGGCCTTCCCGGAGAGCGTGTCCGAGGAGAGCCGCGTTCTCCCGACGGACACCGCATCGATCAGGACGGGATCGCAGACGCTGCTGGACAGCCTCGAAGAGGCCATCTCATCCGGCACCGACGACGAGCTGAACGCCGCGACCGTCGCGGCCGTGGACCGGCTGGCGGAGATCATCGACTGGTGCACCTGGTCCGGCGTGTACTACTACATGGACCAGGAGTCCCAATCGGAGACGTACGTCGCCTGGACGGAGCTGAGGGACTGGTACCTGGACGCCGTTCAGACCGCGCTCCACGAGGGCCTCTCCGGCGACCGCGCCGACCTCGTCGCGGCGGCGATGGACCGCACCTTCCTCAAGGCCTCCGACGTGGAGGACTACATCCCCCTCGGGGAGGAGGCGCTGCGGATCAAGAGCAGGGAGACCGCGCTGGTCACGCAGTACGACGCCGTCGTGGCCACGGACTACACGTACACCTACGGGGGAGAGACCTGGACCATCGCCACCGCCTCGGCCAGCACCACGCTGACTTCCGACGAGAGGAGCGCGATCCTCAGGGCGATATACACGGAGCAGTACACCGACGCCGCGGAGATCTACATCGAGCTTGTCGGCGTCCGCAACGACTTCGCGCAGGCCCTCGGGTTCGAGAACTACCTGGAGTACTCCTACGACGACATCTACCAGAGGGGGTACTCCTTCCAGGACATCGCCGGGACGCTGAGCGCCATGGAGGCCGCCGGGAGCGTTTGGAGCGCGCTGTACAAGGCGTCGACCACCGACCCGGATCTCCTCAGGACCGACCTCGCCGAACTCAACGACAGGGGGACCGCGTGGATATACTCCACCATAGGCTCGTTCTTCGGGAGCATCGACGGGACCCTCGGCGACTTCATGGTCTACATGGTCGAGCAGAACCTGCTGTACTACGGCACGCAGAGCACCAAGTGGGCGTACGCCGAGGCGCTGATCCAGCCGCACAGCACGGTGCTGTACATAGGATACACGGACTATGAGATGTACGGCACCCTGGTGCACGAGCTCGGCCATGCCGCGGACTTCGCCCTGAGCCCCTACTCCATATCCCTGTCCTACGACGTCGCCGAGATCCAGTCCCAGGGGCTGGAGGCGCTGATGTGCATCAAGTCCGCGGAGTACCTGGGCGACCTGGCTGACAACTACGCCGTTCTGACCCTGCTGGGATTCTCGGGCACCCTGTACATGGGCAGCGCCGTCGCCCTGCTGGAGACGTGGGCGTACACCACCGAGGCGTCCGGCACGGAGCTGACCGTCGAGTCCCTCTGCGAGGAGTACCTGAGCCACCAGGACCCGGACTGCCCCCTGACGACCGTGTTCGACGCGGGGCTCCACTGGGCGACCGTCCCCCACGTGTTCTCCACGCCCTGCTACTACGCGAGCTACGTCACATCGGTGCTCAACTCGCTGGAGATATTCAGGGCGGCCGACGGGGACCTGGATGCCGGGATCAGTCTGTACCTGTCCATCCTGTACCAGGACGTGGACGGAGAGTACGCGGAGACGGCGACGGCTTGCGGCCTCACGGACATGACCGACGCGGAGGCCGCGGCGGGCGTGCTCGAATGGCTGAGGTCGTACGCGGAGGGGATCGTCGGAGGCTCCGCGCGATGCTGAAGCAACGATACGAAGGATGAAATCCGGAATACACATGGTGAAATCATGAAGGACAAGATTATCGCGGTAATCATCGCGGTCATCGTGGTCGTCGCCGCGGTCGGGGCCTACGTGGCCCTGTCCGACAGCGACGACGGGAACGGCGGGAGCACAGAGTACCCCCTGGACGTCATCGCCGAACTGAGGGAGGTGCCGTCCGCCGAGGAGACCGAGACCGAGTACACCGCATCGCTCGAGATCCTGGCCGAGACCTTCTCGGACACGACCGCAACGGCCGACGAGATGGAGACGGCGTTCTCCGACAGCTACACGATCTACGTCTGCATAGTGGAATGGGACACGTGGATCACCATAGACTACTATCTGGACCAGGAGACCTACGGCGCGGAGTACACCCTCTGGACAACGCTGACGGCCACCGCGTTCAAGAACCTGGCATCCGTCGTCTCCGACGGCCTCGACGGCTCCTGCGGGACCACCGTCGACGCCGCGATAAGGTCTTACGGCTTCGACCCGGAGGAGTTCCGCGGATACGACTCCGCGACCGCAGAGGAGACCGCCCTGCTCACGCGGATATCCGGGCTAGAGGACGACTACTACGCCATAGACCTGGGCGACTACACCTACACCTATGGCGGAACGACCTGGACGTACGCGACCGCGAGTGCGAGCACCACGCTCACGAGCGCCGAGCAGGCGACCATCATCTCCGCCATAGTCGAGGACTACTACACGGACTGCGCGGAGGTCTACATAGACCTCATCGAGGCTAGGAACGACCTGGCGGAGATCTACGGATACGACACCTACATCGACTACGCCTACAAGGAGACCTACTCCAGGGACTACACCCCCGACGACATCGACGGGATGCTGCAGGTGGGAGTGCTGTCGGCCAGCCTGTACAGCACGCTCAACAGGATGATGACCACCGACCAGTCGCTGTCCTCGGATACGATCTCCTGGCTCGGCGACCTGTCGTACAATGACACCCTGGTCTACCTCGACAGGTTCCTGTCCGGCGTGGATTCCGACCTGAGCGGCGTTCTGGACTACCTGGACAGGAACGGCACGCTCCTCGTGGAGGACGGGAGCGGCGGGCAGATCACCGCGGGCTTCACCGCGTCCCTACCCGTTGAGCGCGGAGCGGTGGTCTACCTCTGCGGCTACTCGGGATACAACGAATTCAGGGGGCTGGTCCACGAGCTCGGACATGCGTCGAACACCTGCCTCAACTTCGGGTCCACTAGCTGCATGGACGTCAGGGAGATCCACTCCAGCGGCCTGGAGGCGCTCCTGGCGGCATCCGCTTCCGATGTCATTGGGGACAGCGGTGACGCGCTCACCGTGGCTGTGATCGCGTCGCTCGCGAACACCATCTCGACCACCAGCATATTCGCCGTGTTCGAGGCGCAGGTGTACGAGATGGAGGCCTCCGGCACGGAGCTGACCGTGGACCTTCTGCGTTCCACGTACAAGGATCTGCTGGACAGCGTGGGCCTCAGCTACAGCTCGTCCTACGGATACCTCTCATGGGCCGGGTCCAGCAACCTCGTGGTAGATGCGGGCTACGTCGTGTCATACGCGGTCTCCGGCCTCAGCTCACTCGAGATATTCGTCGACGCCGTCGAGAACTGGGATGCCGCCGTGGACGAGTACATGGACATCCTGAACCAGACCGGCGTGTCCGGATACTCCGCGGCGGTCGAGGCGGCCGGGATGCTGGACATGCTCGAGACCGACAACGCCACCGCCGCGATCACGACGGCGTACTACGCCATCCAGTACATCCTGAGCTCCTGAGGGTGCGAAATCGCTTCATAAAACCTTTTAAATACTATCTCTCTTCATGGCCACTTCAAGAGTGATCACATGGTAGACAACCAGCCGCTGGAGAGCCCGGATGCGGATGTCACGCGCGTCCGTCTGCCGAATGTCAAGGAGAACGAGATGTTCGGGATAGCTGACCAGCTGCTCGGCGCCTCCAAGATCAAGGTCATGTGCGAGGACGGGGTCTCCCGCGTCGGCCGCATCCCCGGGAAGATCAAGAAGAGGATGTGGATAAGGGAGGGCGACCTCCTCATCGTGTCCGTCTGGGACTTCCAGCCGGACAAGTGCGACGTCCGCTTCAGGTACACCCGCACGCAGGCCGTCAACCTCAGCAAGAGGGGCAAGGTTCCCAAGAACCTCGACATATTCTGAGGGCCCCCCATGACCTCCTACGAGGAGGCGTACGCGTACCTCGAGAGGCATGTGGACGCCCTGAAGACGAACCGCACCGGCGACGAGCGCCAGACGGACGCCGAGGTCTTCGACAGGAAGACCCTGCTGACCATCTACGACATGATGACCTCCGGGTACGTCGACATGGTCCACTACCCCGTGTCCACCGGCAAGGAGGGCAACGTGTTCTACGCCACCGACGAGGACGGCGACGGCATGGCCCTGAAGATCTTCAGGACCTCCACCTCCACGTTCAAGCGCGTGGCCAAGTACATAGAGGGCGACCCCAGGTTCAGGGGCGTCACCGGCAACAGGTGGCGCATGATCTACGCCTGGGTCAACAAGGAGTTCAAGAACCTCGCCAGGTACTCCGAGGCCGGGATCCCGGTGCCGGAGCCCATCACGTTCCAGCAGAACTGCCTGCTCATGGAGTTCGTAGGGGACGAGACCGGGCCCGCCCCGCAGCTCAAGGACGTCGTCCTCGAGGATCCGACGGACACCTACGACGAGGTCATATCTTTCATCATAGACGGCTGGAAGGACGCCCACCTGGTCCACGGGGACCTGAGCGAGTACAACATCCTCATGCAGGACGGCCAGCCCATCATGATCGACGTCGGACAGGCCATGACCACCGACAACTACAACGCCAAGGAGCTTCTGGAGCGCGACATCCGCAACGTCAACGCCTTCTTCAGGAAGAGGGGGGCGGACGTCATAGACGACAAGGTCGTGTTCGAGGAGACCGTGAACGGCAAGGACGACGACGAAGACGAGGAGGACGAAGAGGAATGAGGTCCATCAGGATACCCTCCGACAGGGTGGGAACCCTCATCGGGAAGAACGGGGAGGTCAAGAAGACCCTCCAGAACATCTCCGGGATCAAGATAGATGTCGACACCGAGGAGGGCGAGATCATCCTCCACGACGACGTGGAGCTGGAGGACCCGCTGAAGGCGCTCCAGCTGATGGACGTCGTCAAGGCGGTCGGCAGGGGATTCAACCCCGAGAAGGCCATGAGGCTGTTCGAGGACGACGAGTACCTGGAGGTCGTGGACCTGAAGGAGTTCGTCGGAGAGAGGACCAACCAGATGAACAGGATCCGCGGGAGGCTCATCGGCAAGGACGGGAAGACCCGCCGCATCATCGAGGACCTCACCGGGTGCGACATGGTGATCTACGGCAACACCGTGGGCCTCATCGGCAACTCCATATCGCTTCCCGTGGCGAAGCACGCGGTGGAGCTCATCCTCCAGGGGAGCGAGCACGCCACCGTGTACCACTACCTCGAGAGCCAGCGCCCCCGCCTGAGGATCGCCGAGATGGGATTCGACCTCTGAGGTGAGAGACATGGAGGAGTGGATCGCAGAGAGGAT
Source organism: Thermoplasmata archaeon (assembly GCA_030539565.1). GTDB lineage: Archaea > Thermoplasmatota > Thermoplasmata > Methanomassiliicoccales > Methanomethylophilaceae > Methanoprimaticola. The sequence continues at coordinate 11,961 of JAUNYA010000012.1, forward strand.
CGACGCCGCCCGCGGACTCGCGTCCGAGGGGCTGTGCGACAGGTGCCTGGGCCGCATGTTCGGCAAGGTCGGCACCGGAATGACCAACGACATCCGCGGCCGCATGGTGCGCGAGGCGCTGTCCGAATCCGGGGAGGACCTCCCGCCGTCGGACGTCTGCCCCCTGTGCGAGGGGATCTTCGACCTCATGCCCAGGTTCGCGGAGAACGTCGCCGAAGCTGTCAACGAGGTGGAGTCCGAGAACTTCCTGGTCGGGACCAGGGTCGAGCCCTCCATCGTGGAGGCCGAGAAGGCCCTGTGGGAGAGGTACGGGCTGGAGAGCCCCGAGGCCATCAAATCCGAGCTCAACCGCGAGATCGGTAAGCTGGCACTCCCCATGATCCACCGCCCGGTGGAGTTCAAGAGCCCCCAGGTCGTCGCCCTCGTTGACACCCGCTTCGGCGAGGTCACGCTCGACATCGCGCCCCTCTTCATCGCCGGGCGCTACAACAAGTACAGCCGCGAGATCCCGCAGACCATCTGGCCCTGCAGGGAGTGCCACGGCAAGGGCTGCCCCCACTGCAGCGGCAAGGGCAAGATGTACGAGACCTCCGTCCAGGAGATCATCGGCGACGTCGCCCTGGAGATGACCGGCGGCAACGAGCACTTCTTCCACGGCATGGGGCGCGAAGACATCGACGCCTGCATGCTCGGCGACGGGAGGCCGTTCGTCCTGGAGATCAGCCAGCCCAAGAGGAGGTTCATCGACCTCGACGAGCTCGAGAAGAGGGCCTCCAACGACATGGCCGCCTTCAACTCGCTGCACTACGTCCAGAGGGAGGCGGTGGAGCGCTACAAGGGAGCGGCCGCCAACAAGACATATCGCGTGCGTGTAAAGGCGGATGGTAAAGTTAATAAACAGGCAGTAGTTGACACCGCCTTATCGTTCAAGGACGCCGATATAAACCAGAGGACTCCACGCCGGGTCGAGCACAGAAGGGCCGACCTGGTCAGGAAGAGGACGATCCACTGGGTGACGGCGGACTGCTTCGACGAGGACGGGTTCGACCTCCAGCTGGAGACGGACTCGGGGACCTACGTCAAGGAGTTCGTGTCCGGGGACGACGGCCGCACGCAGCCCAACTTCTCCGAGAGGCTGGGAATCAAGTGCGTCGTCACCGCCCTCGACGTATTGGCGATTGACTATCACGAACCACGAAGGGATTCACCATGCAGGCATCCAGAGGAACTAGGACAAAGACCCGCAACCTCCTGAAGAAGAAGCCCAGGGCACGCGGCCTGTCCCCCATCACAAAGGGGCTCCAGACCTTCGAGCCCGGCGACAAGGTCAACATCATCATCGACCCCAGCGTCCACAAGGGCATGCCCTTCTCCAGGTTCCACGGCCTTACCGGCGTCGTCATCGCCGCCAGGGGAGAGGCCTACGAGGTCAGCGTGAAGGACGGCAACAAGACGAAGATCGTCGTCGCCCGCCCCGAGCACCTCGTCAGGACCGTGGAGTGAGATTCGGATGGAGCAGAGGTACGTCAGCGTCGCGGAGGTCAAGGACCTCCTCGAGGCAGAGTCGGAGGCCAGGGGATACGAGTTCATGCTCGCCTCCCAGAAGGCCGCGCTCGACCACGCCCAGAAGACGTGCTCGATCTCCAAGGAGCAGGCGGACGCGATCATGGAGGCGGCCAACGCCCTCGACTTCGTCACCGAGAACGTGGCGGTCAAGATCGCCGACCTGCTGCCCGAATACCCCGAGGATGTCCGCGCGATCTTCGCCAAGGAGAGGGTCACCCTCGAGAAGGAGCAGATCGAGGCCGTCCTCGAGATAGTCCGCAACAACTCCTGAGGGATCCCCTTGGAAGACTACGCCTACATTCTGGACTGGCTGCCGCAGGGCGCGCCCGGAGGGAACTTCGGCCGCCGCGAGCCGCTCATCTACGCCGTCGGGGACGAGGAGTTCAAGCTCTTCGAGCTCGTCCCCAAGGCGAACGCCCAGGTGACCATAGGCGACAGGACCTACATCGGCAAGGACACCGCCGAGGTCAAGAGGGACGTGGTCGACCACGTGAAGAGGCGCATCGGGTTCAACGAGCTCACCAACAACGCTCAGACCGAGCTCGAGTACGCGATCGACAGCATCGTCATCGCGCACCAGGACCGCTTCATCAGGTTCTTCAACGAAGCCGAGGCGATCAGCCTCCGCAAGCACATGCTCGAGGAGCTCCCCGGACTCGGCAAGAAGTCCATGACGGCGATCATCGACGAGAGGCGCAAGGGTCCCTTCAAGGACTTCGCCGACCTCACCGAGCGCACCGGGATCAAGACGCCGGAGAAGTTCATCTCCGCCCGCATCGTGCTCGAGATCTCCGATCCCGAGAGGAAGCGCTACATCTTCGTCTCGAGATGAGCAGCGCAAGGGACCTCATGGCCGCAGCGGGCGTCGTGCCCAAGCGGAGCAAGGGTCAGAACTTTCTGATAGACGACCGCGTGGCCGACCGCATCGTCGGCTACGCGGGCATCACCGACTCGGACCGCCTTCTGGAAGTGGGTCCGGGGTTCGGAGTCCTCACCGAGAGGCTCGCCCCCCTCGGGAAGGGCCTAACCTGCATTGAGCTGGACGCCAAGCTGGCACAGCACATCCGCGCCACCTACGGGGACCGCGTGACGCTCATCGAGGGGGACGCCGTGAAGGTGCCCTTCCCGGAGTTCGACGTCTTCGTGAGCAACCTCCCGTACAGCGTCTCCACGCCCGTGATCTTCAAGCTCCTGGAGCAGTCGTTCCGGACGGCCGTTGTCATGGTGCAGAAGGAGTTCGCCGACCGCATGGTCGCCGACGTGGGGAGCCCGGATTATTCGAGGCTCACGGTCAACCTGTTCTACCGCGCCGACTGCGAGATAATGGAGCCCGTCCCCGCCTCGAGGTTCGACCCCAGGCCCAAGGTGGACTCCGCCGTCGTCAGGATAACCCCGAGGCCCGCTCCCTTCGAGGTCCTCGACGAGGCCACGTTCTTCAGGGTCACCGAGGCGTGCTTCAACCACCGCAGGAAGAAGATCGGCACCTCGCTGAGGAACACCGGCCTGGTGGAGTCCTCCGAGGGCATCCCGTACAAGGACGAGCGCGTGGAGGACCTCCGTCCCGCAGAGATCGGCGAGATCGCCGACGCCGTGTACTCGCTGCGCTGACCACAGCATCCGCGTTGCTCCTATCGGGTTAATATACAACGTGTTGTATTTAGCGGCATGAACACGGATCTGGCGAGGCGCTACGTCGTCTTCGCCCTGGGAATCTTCAGCATCTCGCTGGGCATAGGGATAATCACAAAAGCGTCTCTCGGAACGTCGCCTATCACGTCCATCCCGTACAGCCTGTCGATGATATTCCCGCTGAGCCTGGGCGAGTTCACCATCCTGTTCAGCTTCCTGCTGGTCACCCTCCAGGCCATCATGCTATGGAAGAGGCTCGACCGCACCGAGAAGATCAACCTGCTCCTGGAGTACGTGGTGTCCATCTTCTTCGGGTACCTTGTCGACCTGTCGATGTGGATGTTCGACTGGCTGAACCCCGAGGAGTACTGGCTGGAGATCGTCTGCGTCCTCGTGGGCATCGTGGTCCTGGCGTTCGGTGTTTACCTCCAGGTCGTCGCCAACGTGGTCATGGTCCCCGGGGACGGATTCGCCTACGCGCTGACCATCCGCTCCAGGAAGAGCTACGGCAAGGTGCGCGTCGCATCGGACACGTCCATGGTCGTCATCGCCGCCGTGATAGGGCTCATCGGGCTCGGGACGCTCGGCGGTGTCAGGGAGGGGACGGTCATGTGCTGCCTCATCACCGGCCTGCTGGCCAAGCAGTACATGAAGCACTTCTCCAAGCTCACCGGCTTCCTGGTGCCCGGAAAGGACCTGGAATCGCTCGCGGAAGGGAGCTCCAAGGATGCCTCCTGACTCCGAGGTCCTCGAGATCGCCCGCCTGCTCCGCCTGGCGGGACGCGAGGTCAAGAAGAAGAGGGACTCGAATGCGGCGAGTCTCGGGCTCACCTCGTCCCAGGCCGACGCGCTGGCGTTCGTCATCGCGAATCCCGGATGCAGCATCTCCGACCTGAGGAATGCGCTGGAGTCGTCCCACCAGGCGGCGGCCGCCATCGTCGACAGGATGAGGGACGCCGGGCTCATCGAGACGTCCGTCTCGGAGCAGGACGCCCGCGTCAGGATTCTCACGCCCACCGGGAAGGGCGAGTTGGTCTACGGGGAGTTCGTCGACATGGGAGTGGATGTCAACGGGAACCTCCTGGACGGCATCTCCGAGGATGATGCCGGGGAACTCCGCTCGATGCTCTCTCGCATGCTGGACAACCTCAGGCGACGCCTTCCAGGGACGCGCGCGTGCGGTACCCTTTAACGCGGTAACGCATTGGGGTGGGCGATAGCATGCAGATTGGAATCGTCGGGAAGCCCAACGTGGGCAAGTCCACCTTCTTCGGCGCCGCGACGATGGCACCCGTGGAGATAGCCAACTACCCCTTCACCACCATCGAGCCCAACAAGGGCGTCGCGTACGTCCGCACACCGTGCCCCTGCAGGGAGCTCGGGGTCAAGTGCACCCCCCACAACTCGCTCTGCGTCGATGGCACCAGGATGGTGCCCGTGGAGCTGCTGGACGTGGCCGGGCTGGTCCCGGACGCGTGGCAGGGCAAGGGCCTGGGCAACAAGTTCCTGGACGACCTCAGGCAGGCCGACGCGCTGATCAACGTCGTGGACGTCAGCGGATCCACCGACATCGAGGGGAACTCCGTCGACACGGGCTCGCACGACCCCACCGAGGACGTGCTGTTCCTCAGGACCGAGATCGAGTGCTGGATGCGCGAGATCATCAAGAACGGGTTCGCGAAGATCGCCAGGCAGGCGAAGATGCAGGGCTCCAAGCCGGAGACCATCCTCGCCGAGAGGCTCCAGGGCCTGAAGGTCACCGAGTCGCAGATAAAGGACGCCCTCAGGGAGGTGCCCCTGCCCGACGACCCCACCAAGTGGGACGACGACACCCTGCTCAAACTGTGCGGGGCCATCCGCGAGAGGTCCAAGCCCATGATCGCCGCCATGAACAAGGCGGACATCGCGCCCGAGGGCAACTTTGAGAAGATCAGGGCGATCAACCCCCACTGCATCCCCACCATGGCCGAGACCGAGCTGGCGCTGAAGAAGGCGTCCGCGGGCGGGCTCGTGGAGTACACACCCGGCGATGCCGAGTTCTCAATCAAGGACGGCGCCAAGGTCTCCGACGGCCAGAGGAAGGCGCTGGACTACATGGCCGAGAACATGTCCAAGTTCGGAGGGACCGGAGTCCAGAAGTGCATCGAGGACGCGGCGTTCGACATGCTGGACCTCATCTGCGTGTACCCGGTCGAGGACGAGACCAAGTTCACGGACCACTTCGGAAGGGTCCTGCCGGACGCGTTCCTCGTGCCCCGCGGCAGCACCGCCAGGGATCTCGCCTACCGCGTGCACACCGACCTGGGGGACAAGTTCATCCGCGCGGTCAACGCGAAAACGAAGAGAACGGTCGGGGCCGACTACGAGCTCCAGGACGGGGACGTCATCCGCATCGTCGCGAACAAGTGATACCATGGAGACCGCCGAGATCAGGATAATCAGCACGTCGTACACCACCGACGGCGACGAGCCGGTCATCGAGATCTACGGCAAGGCCAGGGACGGGCGTTCGATCACCGCTCTGGTGCGCGGGTTCCACCCGTACCTGTACGGCATCGAGGTCCCGAAGGAGCTGGAGACGCAGTTCTCGGAGGACTCCGAGGTCATATCCCTCGAACACAAGGACCTCCTCTACAGGGGGCGCACCGTCGATGCGCTGAGGATCGAGATAAAGAGCCCCTGGAAGGTCTCCGACTTCAGGAACAGACTCCGCGCCAGGGGCACCGAGTCCCTCTCCGCGGACATCCCGTTCAACCACCACTACACCTACGACACCGACATGGGCGCGTGCATCCGCGTCACCGGGGAGCCCGTGGACAAGGGCTACCTGACCGACGTCACGCTGGAGATGTCCTCCTTCGAGAACATCGATCCCTTCGACCCGGGCCTGAGGATACTCTCCTTCGACATCGAGAACAGCGTCGAGCACGAGTTCCTCTACTGCATCTGCGCGGTGGTCTGGGAGAACGGCAGCATCCGCGCATGCGACCCCATATCCGGCACCGAGAAGGAGATCATCACCGCGTTCTCGGACCTCATCAGGAAAGAGGACCCGGATGTAATCACGGGATACAACATCGACAACTACGACATCAGGAAGATCGAGGAGCGCGCCAAGGCCAACCGCATGAAGGACGCCCTCCCCTGGGGGAGGGACGGCGGGCAGCCGAAGCTCCGGAGCGAGAGGTTCTGGAGGGTCAAGGGCAGGATCATCTGCGACGCCTGGTGGGCCGCCAGGAGGGAGCTCAGGCCGAAGCAGGAGACGCTCAACGCCGTGTCCAAGGAGCTCCTGGGCGAGACCAAGCTGGACGTGGACCCCAGGCACATGGACGCCGAGTGGCGCGACAACCGCGCCAAGGTCCTGAAGTACTGCACCAAGGACGCCGAGCTGGCGCTGCGCATACTGCTGGAGGTGGACACCCTCAGGAAGGGGATGGACCTCGCCGCGGTGTCGAAGCTCTCCATCGAGGACGTTCTGACATCGGGCTCCTCGCAGCTCGCCGACTCGCTCCTGATCCGCGCGGCGGACCGCGCGAACGTCGCGGTGCCCCAGATGGGGAAGCGCGTCAGGGACGACGACCAGATCGAGGGCGGCTACGTGCACGACATCCAGCCCGGCCTGTACCACTGGGTGTGCGTCCTGGACTTCAAGTCCATGTACCCCTCGACCATCATCGCGAAGAACATCTGCTTCACCACCCTGTCCCCGGACGGCGCCATCGTCGCCCCGTCGGGGACCAGGTTCCTCTCGAAGGACGAGCGCGTCGGCCTGCTGCCGATGATCCTCCAGGGCCTGATGGACCAGAGGGATTCGATCAAGAGGCAGATGAAGCAGGCCAAGGACGAGCACGAGAGGCGCTACCTGGACGGTCTCCAGGCCGCCGTGAAGGTCCTGATGAACACCTTCTACGGCGTGTTCGCCTCGTCGTTCTACAGGTTCACCGACAAGAGCATCGGCGCCGCCATCACATCGTTCGCCAGGGCGAACGTCAAAGGGATTATCGGGGAGCTCCAGGGCGAGGGGCACAACGTGGTGTACTCGGACACCGACTCGGTGTTCGTGCAGTCGCCGGAGCACAGCCTCGAGGGCTCCGCCGAGTTCGGGGAGCGCATGGCCGACAAGTACTCCCGCGACGGCGGGACGCTGGAGTTCGAGAAGATCCTCGAGCCCCTGTTCACCCACGGGAAGAAGAAGAGGTACGTCGGCAGGGTCGTGTGGCCGGTCCGCCAGGAGGAGCTCCTGGTGCGCGGGTACGAGAGCCGCAGGACCGACTCGTTCGACCTGCAGGACAGGCTCCAGACCGAGATGTTCGCGTGCATCCTGGACGAGAGGAACGAGGATGCTCTGGCGTTGGCGAAGAAGACCATCCAGGACACCCTCGCGGGGAAGGTCGACCTCGCGGACCTCGTGATATCCAAGAGCTGCAAGGGCCTGGACGCCTACGAGAACCCGGAGAGGATGGCCAACGTGCAGGCTGCGAAGAAGTTCATCGCCCTGGGGTACGAGTTCATCCCCGGGATGAAGGTCTCGTGGATCGTCACGGACGCGAAGTCCGCGCCGATGACCGTCGAGCCCTACATCAGCGGCGTCGAGTTCAAGGCCAAGCCCGACTACAAGTACTACGCCGAGCGCCTCTCGAAGATGGCCGGCATGGTCACCGATGTGTTCGGCTGGGGCGAGAAGGACCTCATGATGGGGAGCCAGCAGGCGACCCTTCTGGACGGGGGGCTGTTCTCCGCCAGGGACGAGCCGGCCAAGCCCAGGAGGGACCCGCCGGTGACCCCTTCGAAGCCGAAATCCAAGGTCAGGAGCCTGGACGACTTCTTCTGAATCAGGCCCCGTCGATCGTTATCATGCCGCCACGGAGATACTTGCGTATCTCGGCGGCCTTGTCGGGGTTCTTCGGGACCCCGCGACCCTCGTCGTACATGTCCGCCAGGCAGAGCAGCGCCTTCGTGTGGCCCTGCTTCCCCGCCTCGGCGTACCACTTGGCGGCCTCGACGTCGGATTCTTCGACTCCGAGCCCGCCCTCGTACATCCCGCCGAACATGTACTGCGCCTCGGGCAGCCCGCGTCCCGCGGAGATGCCGATCCAGTACGCCGCCTCGTCCCAGGACTGGGGGACTCCGTCTCCCATAGCCGCGGCGAGTCCGACGTTGAAGGCGGCAACGGGCTCTCCGCTCAATGCGGCCTCGCGGAAGCATCCCATGGCCTCGTCGATCGAGGGTTCCCTCCCCTCGTCCCCGAGATAGTAGATGCCGAGCTCCAGCAGGGCCTTGGGATCACCCGCGTCAGCTCTCTTCTTCAGCTCCTCGAGTCCGGAGGCGTCGTAGTCCATGCTCCGCGGTATGCGCTCACCCCAAGTTAACCTGTCGGGAGCTGGATGTATCGGGGAATCCCCGGACGGGAGTGTTTGCGAGGGCGTCGGAGGGCGCCCCCGCGGCCGGTCAGTAGGCCCTGGCCGAATGCCACCCGATTCCCGTCGGGGCCGTGTTTCGAATGCTCTTGCTCTCCTCGATGAGGGCCTCGAGCCTCTTCCTCATGCGGTACGCCGTGGCGACGGACACGCCGCAGCGGTCGGCGGACTTCCTCACGCTGTCCTCGTTGATGTAGCACTCCGCGAAGGTCATCCACTGCTCGACGGTTATCCTGGAGCCGGAGATCACGCCCTGGGGGACGAAGGTCTTCCCGCATCCCCTGCACCTGAACCTCGCGGTCCCCTTGGTCGTCTTGCCGTGTCGTACTACGGCACCACACTCGCAGTAGGGACACCTCTTCGGCTTCGAGGCCTCGGCGTCCAGCATTATCTTCTTCACCTCTGCGAGCCGGACATCCCTGGGACGCCGGTCCCGCTCGAAATCGTCGATCCATCTCTTTCCTGTCGGTGTCATCTGATCACCAGTATCGAGATGTGTGTCTAGAAGATAAACAGCTGGATGTAATCTCTGTAATGAGTGTAGTCTTTGTTATCCGAGTAAGACCTGTGAGAGATGCAATGAAGACCACATAGCCAGACGTCCGAAATCGACGCTTCCGGGAACCGTTCCCAGCCCCATCCGGGGCTCTGGTCAGGTTTAAATACGACACCTCCATGCCAACCCTGCACGACTTTAGTCGCGCGAACGGAGATGTGCCGTTAATCGGTGAATCCGTAAAGGTGATTCCAATGAGCGAGGAAACTCAGAATCAGGAGACACGCCCGGTCAACGGGAAGAGCATGTACTACTACATCGGCAAGGCCTGGGACACGCCCGAGAAGAGCTACGTCAAGGCCCTGAACTACGAGCGCAGGATCAAGTGGCGCAAGGAGGAGAACTTCCTCCGCATCGAGCGCCCCACCAGGCTCGACAGGGCAAGGGCTCTCGGCTACAAGGCGAAGCAGGGCTACGTCGTCGTCAGGGCAAGGGTCAGGAAGGGATCCTTCCAGAAGAGGGCCATCGTCACCGGACGCAGGGCCAAGAGGAAGGGAATCAACCAGATCACCGTCGGCAAGTCCCTCCAGAGGATGGCCGAGGAGAGGACCGCCAAGCGCTACCCCAACCTCGAGGTTCTGAACTCCTACTGGGTCGGAGCCGACGGACAGCAGGAGTGGTACGAGGTCATCCTCGTGGACCCGGCTCACCCGGTCATCAAGGCGGACCCGAAGATCAACTGGATCTGCGACCCCGACCACAAGAACCGTGTCTACCGCGGAAAGACCTCCGCCGGCCAGAAGGGCCGCGGAATGAGGCACACGGGCAAGGGAGCCGAGAAGGCGAGGCCCTCCGTGCGCGCCAACCAGAGAAGGATCAAGTGAGATTCGATCGAAACTTTTTACCCCGTCTTCGGGCGGGGGATCTTCTTATTTCTCTGAAATCTTAAAAAGGAAGGATGCGCCGCGGACACGCCGCGACGCGTTTGTGATGACGGCTCAGAGGCCGTTGAGAATGACGTCGACAAGTTCCTGGACCTCGTCGTCCTTCATCCCGACCGTGGGGAAGAAGACCGGCAGGTTGTAGGAGGCGACGTCGACGGAGTCGAGCCCCTCGAGGTCCGTGCCGAGCACGTACCCGAGAGCCTGCCTGTGCTCCGTGCCCTCCCTGAGGAGCGGGTCGTACTGCTTGAGCGGGGACCAGTCGGCGCTTCCCGACACGATGACCCTGCATCCGCGCTTCATCATCAGCCATGCGGACACCAGGCCCCTGTCGTCGTCGACGCGGGCGAGGACCTTGCCCTGGCTTCCCACAGGGAGGCCGGCGTGGCACCTGATGTAGTCGCTGAAGATGAACGAGTGGTTGTCCCTGACCTCCACGTAGAAGATGACCTGGGGGTCGGTGAGGTCGACCCTGACGTGCCTGTCCTCGTTGGCGATGAATATGGCGGAACCGACCTCGCGGCCCACGTCCATGCTGGTGTAGCCCTGGGATCCCTCCCTGCGGGCCCTCACCGCGAACGTCTGGCCCTCGGAGAGCCTGGACCTGGAGTACTCCGCGGCGAGTGCGCACATGTCCTCCATCTTGGACGTGGTCTCCTCGGCGACGGACAGCGAAGCGATGCCGAAGACCTTCCTGAGGGACGCGACGGCCCTGTCGGTGTCCTCGGACTCGACGAATAGCCTGGACCCCTGCCTGTTGACGATGGCCTCGACGCCGTCCTCCATGAGCATGGCAACGGCGTTCTCGCGGAGCTGGTTCTCAAACCTCCTGCGGATGGGCGTGCTCTTCAGCCCTATTTCCGAGTACCTTGCTAGTATTTTGGACACGGGGCTTCAATATGCGCCCTGATTAAAACGATATCGCATAGGCGACGAAGTACGCCAGGAAGATCACGGCCAGGACGTAGAGCACCGGGCTGACCTGTCTGGTTCTTCCAGCTCCGACCATGGCGACGCAGTACAGGATGACCCCGAAGGCTATGCCGGTGGTGATCGAGTAGGTCAGCACCATCATCAGGATCATGGACACCACGGTCATCGCCGTGGGCAGGTCGCTCCAGTCGGTGCCCTTGAGCTCCGAGGCCATGGATGCCCCGACGACTATCATGGCGCCCACGGTGCAGCTGTAGTCGAACAGCTGGAAGATCGGGGCTATGAACAGCGCGGCCGCGAACAGCAGGGCTACAACAATGGGCATCAGTCCGGTCCTCGCCCCCGCCTCGATGCCAGTGGCGGACTCCGCGAACACGGTGGCCGGCGTGCACCCCACGACTCCGGACACGGACGCTATCCCCGCGTCGACGTTCAGAGCCCTTCCGTAGTCGTCCATGCCCGCGCGCTGGCTCAGGGCCAGCAGGGTGCCGGACCCGTCGAAGAACTCCACGAATGCGAGCGAGATCACGACCATCAGGAACTCGAAGCTCATGATGCCGTCGCCGATGCCGTCCAGGAAGTCCCCGAACGCGGGGGCGGCCGGCGTCGAGAAGACCGACGAGGGCAGGTCGATGATGCCGCAGGCTATGCCGACGATCGCGGTCAGCACCATGCCGATGAGGATCCCCATGGTGTTCCTGCGGACCACCATGAACACCGTCGCCGCTATGCAGAACACCGACAGCAGCACCGACGGCTCGGACATGTCCCCGAGCGTTACGAGCGTCGACGAGCTCGCCACGACGATTCCGGAGTTCTGCAGGCCGATGAACGCGATGAAGCACCCGATCCCAGCGATCATCCCGCACTTGACCCCGAACGGGATGCGGTCCATGACCATCCTGCGTATGCCGGACACGGTCAGCACGAAGAACAGGATCCCCGACAGTATGACGCCGACCAGCGCCTCCTGCCAGGTGAAGCCCATGGTTATTACCGCGGTGTAGCAGAACATGGCGTTGATGCCCATCCCCGGGGCCATGGCCGCCGGGAACCTCGCGTACAGCCCCATGATCACCGAGCCGATGATCGACATGAGGATGGTCGCGGTGAACGCCGCATCGGAGTCCATCCCGGCGTCTGCCATCATCCCCGTGTTGACGGCGATGATGTAGGACATCGACAGGAATACGATTATCCCGCCCTTGACCTCGGTCCTGATCGAGGAACCCCTCTCGGTGATGCCGAAGAACCTGTCGATGCGGGAGGCGTCCATGCTTCGGGATGGCGGTGGGGGTTTAAACCTATTCTCCCGGCCTCTTGTTTAACTATGTTCAGTCTGCCCTCGGTCCGAA
>JAUNYA010000086.1 GCA_030539565.1 Thermoplasmata archaeon
CCATCATGATCACGACCACGACGATCACGGGCACCACCATCACCACCACACGGACGAGTTCGGCAACGTCGACGACCACGACCACGACAACCCCGTCGAGGAGGGCAGCGACCTCCACCTGGAGATCCACAGGGCGGTCGACGAGCTCGGGAAGTACGCGATCGAGCTGGAGATCAAGTCGGAGGCGGGCATCCCCAAGGAGGACGTCAAGGGCTTCATCGACGACATCATGAGGACCGCCACCGCCGAGTGCTTCGAGCACGGGGCGGACCTCATCGGCCACATCAAGTCCTTCCTGAAGGTGGGGGAGGAGAGCATCATGTGCAGCATGGTGAACCCGGACATCCCGACCAGGGTCCAGGACAACGTGTCCTCGGACACCGTCACCGACGCCGTGTTCGTCCTCCACGTGATCGTCCACGGCATATGGGACGACGTCATCCGCGACTGCACCCTCGAGGTGCTGCCCGGCGTGGCGGAGAAGTGGGGGATCCCCTACACCGTCATGGCGGACTACTACGACACGGAGAAGAGCATCGCCCATCACGAGAAGTGACGGGCCGGCGGGGGAGCGCCCCCGCCCCCAACCTATTTCCTTCTTCAATAGTCGAATATCTTCTGCAGGACGTCCGCGGCCTGCGCCCAATCCCCGCACTCCACGGGGTTCGCCCCGAACATCGGCAGGTCCTCGTTGACGTAGGTCTGCTCCCCGGTGAAGCGGATCACCAGGGCGCGGTAGCCCTCGCCGCTGAATCCGGGCCTCTTCGGGTTCCCGACGACCGACGCCCCGTAGCCGTTGGGGAAGCGGTAGATCTTGTGGAACCTGTGGAGGTCCATGCAGCCGCACTTGCAGTCCGCATTGAGGTCCACTACATACTCGTCGAATTCCATATCAGCCCTCCTCTCTCCGTACGGCGGCTACGTCGCCGTGTTGGATGGGTACGGTAACATCTTCCCGTCGCTTTATAAGGGAATCGCAGGCGGCGCCGACCGGCCGCCGGCACTGGGGCCCCAGGTACAACCAATCTAGGTTTACCTAACTTTCTTAATGGAATTTTTTTGATGCTGAATGCCATAAAGGATGTTAGATGCGATTTGCTGGCTCGGCGAGTTGGATGTGTTCGGCGAGGTTAAAGAAAAATGCCGATTTTAAGCCGTTCCTAACACGAAATGAGTAGGGTTTATATAGGGTCGCGTCAAATCGTCTTCTCAGAGGTAACATACATGGCAGTTACAATTGGATCCGACTGTGTCGCTTGTGGAGCTTGCGCTGACGTCTGCCCCGAGGGTGCCCTCACCATCGAGGACATCGCGGTCGTCGACGCCGGCAAATGCGTTGACTGCGGCGCTTGCATCGACGAGTGCCCCGCCAGCTGCATCTCCGAGTGATCGGTGAACAGCCCGCCCGCAAGGGCGGATTCAAACGACTTCCTTCAATACCCCTTGTTAGCGACCCCCGGTGACCGGCACCGGGGGCTTTCCCCCACCCCCATGAGCCTTCTGAGGACCATACCCGTGAGGGGTTCGGCATGCCCTGTGATTTATTCGGTTATTCCAAATTATTTTAGAACTGCCTAAAATATTTATAATCCCACAGGCTAGGCGAGTCCACCAAGGCGCCTAGCGCCGAAGGAGACTTAATATGGACAAGAGTGAGACCATTAATGTCGCGTTCCTCGCGGCTGTCATCATCATTCTGGTCGCCGCCTTCATCTACGTCAACGTAGTCCCCGCGGAAGAGGAGGAAGAGGAGGAGGAAGCCACAGAGAGTGAGGTGTCCGTCGAGGAGACCACCACCGAGGGAGTGTACGACATCGTCGTCGGCTCCGTCGCCCTCGATGCCGCCGCTGTCGACGCCGGCATCCTCGCTGCCTGTTGTTGACGGCAGCCTGAAAACGGGTCCTCTGGGCCCACACTTCCCTTTCCACCTTTCTAAAATTGCTCGGTTTCAAGTACGCGCATCGCGATTCTCCGCCCATGTCGGAAATCCTCGATCAGAACAGGAAGTACGCGGAGACGCTGAAGGGCGTCCTCGGACTCAGGGGCGAGCCCGTGGCGATCAAGCTCGTGCGCAAGGGCGAGGAGTACCCGGAGGGGTACGAGGAGCCCGTCACCCAGCTGAGCCACTGCCAGGCTGTGTTCAGGGCAAGGGGCGGGGAGTCGTTCAAGATACCCCTGGAGATCCAGGGCTGCGCCGTCGGCGCGTCGGCGCTGAACATGACCGCGACACCGGAGAAGGTCGCCAACGGGGCGTTCCACGCCGGGATCGGCATGCACGACTCCCAGGAGGCCGCCGCGAAGATGATCGAGGAGAGGCTCATCGTGCCCTTCGAGACCATCGGGACCGTCGTGTGCCCGCTCGGCGAGGCGGACTTCGTGCCCGACGTGGTAACCATCGAGGACATCCCCGAGAGGTGCTACTGGGTCGTCCCGCTGACCACCGCGCAGACCGGGGGCCGCGTCCACTTCTCGACGTCGCCGTTCCAGTGCGCCTGCGAGGACATCACCGCGGTGCCCGCGGCGACCGGCCTGCCCAACATCTCCCTCGGCTGCTTCGGCTGCAGGAAGCGCACGGACATGGCCGCGGACGAGATGGCCGTCGGCATACCGTACTCCATGATCCCGTCCTTCGCGGAGCATTTGGAGCGCTACGCGGTCACCGTGATGCCGAAGGCTAAGCGCGAGTGAGCCGGTATCACAAACCGGTGGCTCGGTAATACTAAAGGTGTCCTAAAAATCCCAGGATTATGCATCCAGCCACTTTGGTGAAACCTATTAAATAATAGAGGCGAAGGCGGGTAAGCCAGAATCGGCGTTCCCGCCTCCCGCCGACCTCCCGCCGAACATGGCCAAAACCTCCCAGAATGGGCCTTCTACCCCCCACTTTATATCAGATAAGGGGATTGTCCTGACTGCAAGGGGTAAGCGGTCCCGAGAGGGGCCGTCTATATAACAAGGAGGTATGAAATGCCAAAATACGAGGACGTAGTCGACTTGTATGACGACCGCGGAAAGCGCATTGCCAAAGACGTTCCGCTCGAAGCCATCAGTCCGCTGCGCAACGCTGCGATCAAAGAGATCGTGTCCCTGACCAAGAGGACGTGCGCCGTCAGCCTGGCCGGAATTGAGAAGGCTCTCAAGACCGGAAGCATGACCGGCGGAGGCGTCATCATCCAGGGAAAGGAGATGGATCTCCCTCTCGTCGAGAACGCAGACAAGATCGCCAAGGCTGTCGAGGACTCCATCAGGGTCTACGAGGACGACGGAACCGTCGTCAACGTCAAGAGCGGTGGAAAGAACCTCGTCGTCGTCGTTCCCGAGGTCAGGATGGAGGCAGGTGTCGAGTACACCACCGGCTTCACCAACGTCGCCGCTGCCACCACCGAGGCCATCATCGACATGTTCGACGTCCCCATGTACAAGGCCAACATGGTCAAGGCCGCCGTCTGGGGAAGGTACCCCCAGACCATCACCTTCCAGGGCGCCAACGTCAAATCGATCCTCGAGGTTCCCCAGAACAACGAGGGTGCCGGATTCGCCCTCAGGAACATCATGGCCAACCACGTCGTCGCTCTCGTCGACAGGAACGCCATGCAGGGAACCGCCCTCTCCGCCATCTACGAGCAGTGCGGATCCTACGAGATGGGAGACCTCATGGGCAACTTCGAGAGGGGTGGCCTGCTGGCTCTCGCCTACCAGGGACTGAACGCCAACAACATGCTGTACAGCCTGGTCAAAAAGAACGGAAAGACCGGAACCGTCGGAACCGTTATCGAGTCCCTCATGGACAGGGCCATCGAGGACGGCGTCATCCGCGTGAAGGAGACCCTCCCGTCCGGATACAAGGTGTACACCACCGACGACCTCCCCCTGTGGAACGCCTACGCTGCCACCGGAATGGTCGCCGCCGTCATGGTGAACGTCGGAGCCGCCAGGGCCGCCCAGGGTGTCCCCGGAACCGTTCTGTACTACAACGACCTGCTCGAGCACGAGTCCGGTCTCCCCGGTGCCGACTACGGCCGTTCCGAGGGTGTCGGAGTCGGTATGTCCTTCTTCTCCCACTCCATCTACGGTGGAGGCGGACCCGGACTGTTCCACGGAAACCACGTCGTTACCAGGCACGCCAAGGGAGTCCTCATCCCCGCCGTCACCGCCGGTAACTGTCTGGACGGTGGAACCCAGACCTTCTCTGCAGAGGCCACCTCCGGCCTGTTCAAAGAGGTCTTCGGAGACATCGATGTGTTCAAGCACCCCATGCAGCACGTCGCTGCCGAGGCCAAGAAAGTCAAGAAGAAGCTCTGAGGTGTCACATGTCGAGTACCAGCGCCCCAGCGGCAGACTATGCCGGTGTTCCTCTTCCCGAGGTCCAGATCGTGACCAACCGCCTTCTCAGCGCTGAGACGACGGAGAAGGTCCTCAACGCCCTCGACCCCATCTCCGGGATCAGGCAGATCAACATGACGGGAGAGAGCCTTCCCAAGACCATCAACAGCGGTCCGGGAAAGGGGCTTCCGAACAACCACACCGAGCGCAGGATCATCCACGTCGGTGGGCAGGAGGTCGAGCTCCGCTATCTCGTCGGAGGGTTCTACATAGAGCTCGAAGTCGAGGACGAGGAGGAGCTGGACGCCAAGCTGGAGGAGATCAAGGCCGCGTGCAACGACACGATCGAGCACGGGTACAGCCTCCAGGTCGGAAGATACTCGAAATACAGACCTTCACTACATGATTATAGGTGATTAATATGGCATACAA
>JAUNYA010000087.1 GCA_030539565.1 Thermoplasmata archaeon
GCGCGTCCGGGTGCTCCGCGATGTACTTGATGCTGCTGACGGTGCTGTGCGTCCTCAAGAGGGCCATCTCGGCCTTCTCCCTGGACCACTCGCCGCCCCATCCGGTGGAGCCGGTGTCCCCGCCGTTCTCGTGGATCGCACGGACCTTGGCGACGATCTCCTCGTCGTCTATGTGGATCGATGCGGGGTGCTCGAGGTAGAACGTGTCCTGCAGGTCCCTTGCGGGGTGGTCCTGCGGCGTGTACAGCACGTCGAGGTTCCAGAATGCGGGCTGGACGTACTCGGACTTCATCTCGGTGAATCCCATGTCGGTGAACAGCCTGCGGACCTGGGCTCCCAGTCTCGAGAGCATGTGCTTCTTGGCGGGATACGCGGTGGGGGCGAAGGTCTGGATGTCATACCTCCTGAACTCGGCGTCCCTCCACTCGCCGCTCTGGATCATGCGGTCGGTGATGTCGGTGACCTGCTGCTTCAGCTCGAGACCGGACCTTGCCGCCTCGACTCCCAGGGGAGTCAGCGCGACCGTCCTCTCGGTGACGACCTTCTCGGAGATCATGCCCTGGCGGCCCTTGAGGTCCTTGACGACCTTGGGGTCCGCGTCCTTCTCGTGGACCGGCTCCTCGGCCATCCTGGACAGGAGGCCCTCGTCCTCCATCCTGGACTCCAGAGCGTCCCTCCCCTTCTGGGTGAGGACCATGAGCTTGTCCTTGCCGTCCGCCACGATGTCGGCCAGGCCCTTCCTCTTCAGCCATCCGACGGCGACCTTCCCCATGCCCTGGGGCATCTCGGCCTCCATGTCCTGCATGGGCATCTGGCCGCCCTTCTTGCCGATCAGAGTGATCGCCATCCTCTCGGGGAGGCCTTCGAGGACAGCCTTCGGGTCCGCCAGCACGTAGAACTTCTCCGTCTTCTCGGTGATCGTCGCGAGCCCCTTTGACTCGAGCCAGGACGCGGCGCTCATCGCTTCGACCTCAACGGAGAACGCCCCCTCCGAAACCAGGTCCGCGGGCGACGCGGAACCCCCGCGCTCGTCCAGGGCCAGCAGGAGCCTCTTCTCGTTGTGGCTGAGTCCTTCCAGTATCGCTCTGTCCATGTGAATCACCATTCGAATCCGTCGTACGTCATGTCGCCGACGATGTCCTTAGCCTTCTCGCGGCGCTCCTGATGCCCCTCGAGGAACACGTTTATCCTCTCGGTGAGGCACATCTTGCACTCGCCGCAGAGGATCTCTCCCTTCCTGCACTTCTCGGCCAGCTCGTTCAGCTTGGCGTCGTCGGGCTCGAAGAGGTAGAAGTTGTACTTGAAAACGGCGCAGACCTCAGGGTTCCCGCCCATCTGGCGCTGCTCCTCCACGGAGACGCGGCCCCCGGTGAAAGCCCTGCCCACCTTCTTCTTGACCGCCTTCGGCGTGTCTGTCGTGTATATGGTGGCGGTCTCGTCGGAAGAGGACATCTTGTCCCCTCCGTTGAGCCCGGGGAACATCTTGCAGAAGATCAGCGAGGGCTTGGGGTACCCCAGGTGCGGGGCGGCGTCCCTCGTGACCCTGAAGTGGGGGTCCTGGTCGATTCCGCACGGTATGAGCACCGGCACCTGCTTCCCGGCGTCCGCCGTCGGGAGGAACGCGGGCACGGACTGCATCGTGGTGTAGAAGATCGAGCCGATATTGGTCGAGTTATCGAAGCCGAAGACTGCTTTAGCAGTCGAGAAGGTGGTCCTCTTCGCGACCTCGAGCGCGATCGGGTACATCTTCTTCACGTTCTTCGTGTCCACGATGATCTTGGTCCTCTTCGGGTCGAATCCCAGCGCCACGAAGTCCAGGGCGTTCTCGTACGCCATCCTCCCGGTCTCCTCCAGGGAGAGGTCCTTGAACAGGAACTTCTCGTCGTCGGTCATCTGGAAGAGCATGTCGCACCCGAAGGTGTCCTGGACCCACTTGTTGAAGATCCACGGCATCAGGTGCCCCAGGTGGGTGTTGCCGGACGGCCCCCTTCCCGTGTATATCGTGAACCTGTTGCCCTTGTCGTACTCGTCGAGCAGCCAGACCATGTCCCTGTGGGTGTAGAATATCCCGCGCCTCAGCATGGGATGGATCTCCCCGTAGCGGGACATCCTCTCCAGGAGCGCGTCGTCTATGGGGGTCGTCCCGAACTGCCTCATCAGCTGGTCGTAGTCTATGTCCCCCGTGACCTCCCACGGCGTGACCTTGAAGTCCTCCGGCATCTCGATTACCTGCGCGCCCATGCGCGCACACGTCTTAAAGCCTTGCCAACGCGCGCGTGCGAGGATTTTACTAGGTCGTCGGGGATGGGGTGGGCATGTTCAGGATTCTGGGGCAGGATGCCCTGTACGTCGAGATCGCGCAGGTGTTCATGAGGAGGCTCTCCGAGCTCGCGAAGGACGAGGGCGCCGAGAAGGAGCTCAAGGAGCTCCTCGCGAAATCGGAGCCCATGTACATCATGAACGGGACCACCGAGGAGCACACCTTCTTCATCAGGGTGCCCGAGGACGTCACCCCGGAGCAGATCCAGACCATGTGCGACGCGTCGCTCGAGATCCTCAAGAGGACCGTCGAGGAGACCCCGGCCATCGAGGTGGACGGCGTCCGCCAGAAGTACCAGGTGGTCATCACCAACTGGGAGGAGCCCGAGATCATCGGACTCCGCAAGACCCCCGGCATGTCCTCCGGCGAGGTCTTCAAGCCCATCATCCAGTCCCTCGACGGGGCCGGCAGGGCGAACTCGTCGTTCCAGGACCGTTACTTCTGACCCGGCAGGGCGAAGTCGGCGGGGCGCCTCGGCGTGCCGGGGACCCCGTCGTCCAGCCCCTTGCCGGACCTCCTCCCGTCGAACCCGGAGCACAGGTCCACCGGATGGGTGCGGGTCCATTCCGAGTAAGCGTCGGACACGAAGCGGGACTCGCCGGCCATGCTGTAGAGCATGGACGCGATCATCCTGAGGGCGACGCAGAACACGGCGCTGGCTATGACCACTTCTAGAGCTGCGACGGTGCCGAACAGCAGCACGACTACGAGTGCGATGGCGGCGGGTATCGCGAGGCGGTACGACGTGCGGGTCAGACCGTCCGCCAGGCGGATCGTCCTCCCGGACATCTCCGCGCGGGCGTCCATGACGAAGAACGCGTTCAGCGGCATCGTTATCGCGACGGCGTACATCGAAGCGACGATTACCGGGAGGATCGAGCCCTTCAGGCTCCAGCCGGGACCCATCACGGCCGCGGCGACGATCCACACCACCAGCATGACCACGAGGGTGGGCAGCGAGGACAGCGCCATCTGCCTCCACGGGATGGACTCCCTGCGGATGGATCCGCGGACCTTCATGTTCCTCATGTCGAGGTCCTCGGGGAGGTCGAACATGAACGACACGAGTTTGTCCGTGCGGGTCCTCTCGGGCCTGACGCCCAGGTGCTCGGCGGATTCCATGAACGTGATGAACCAGCGCCTCTGGATGAGGTCGGAGACGGACGCGATCCCGTACGCTCCGAGCAAGAGCATCGCGACGACCGCGCCGAACATCCACCCGATGATGCAGAATACCGCGCTGATGAGCACCGCGACGGCCAGGCGGAACCAGCTCCTCGCCAGCACCAGATCGAGCACGCCGAGGCACACCAGCGGAAGTGCCAGCGCTGCAGCGGAGTATCCGAATGAGACATCGTCGAGAACGAACGGCAGCACCGCGAACAGGACGATCCCGACCAACGCGGACACGCCCAGGACCTTGACTCTCAGGCCGTCCTCCTCGCGAACGAGCTTGGCCAAATGATCACTCCCTGTCGGTCCACGCCTCGACGGTCACCTTGGCCTTGTCGCCCTTGTACACGCCGAGGAGGATTCCCATGCTGCTCGATTTGCCTGTGTCGAATGGACCGAGTACGGCCTCCATGACGCCGTCCCTGTGGCCGGCGGAGGAGCGGTCCTCCCTAGCCACGACGACGTCGACGGGATGGTCGGAGGACACCTTCACCCTCAGGACCCTGCGGGGCCTGACGGTGAGCGGGATGGTGACCACGTTCCTGTAGCAACCGTCCACGGTGGGATCGAAATCCCCCACCGAGAGCGTCTCCGGACCGTACACCTGCTCCCTCTTGTCGAAAAGCGACATCCCATCACCTACTGGCACGGATATGCTTTACATGGATAAATAGGGCGCTAAAAGGTGGAACAGGGCCAGTGCGAATAGCTTGGCAGGCTCGCCCTGGCCCTTTAAGGCCGACAAACATCTTAGGGCTGCGAAAGCAGACTATCATTGTCCGCCATACACATCGTCGTTTTCCTCTTGTTTCCGCGCTCACCTTCCTGCCTGGAATCGGCGTGAGCCGATAGGCCGATTGCATAAACAGGATGTGTAATACAAATATATATCGCTAATCGAAATTTATGAAATCATCTTATTAGGCTCTTAATTATATATCAGCAATTCGTACTAGGTTCGGCCAGGGAGGAAGCCCGTCTGCATGGGCTTCGCCTGTGCCGATGAGCTTCCGCCCTGGTGTTTTGGAGGTATAAATGACCCCAAAAAAGGAAAACCAGAACCAGGGCGCTAAGCTTGGACGGCTCGCCCTGGTCCTGGCTGCGGTTCGGTTGTTAATCGAACTGCTCCAGCTCGTTGCTTAAAGCAACAACAAACACTTTACGGCCGCGAGAGCGGCCGGTTATGTTCTGAATATGCAATCAATCGCTCGATATATAAAAC
>JAUNYA010000013.1 GCA_030539565.1 Thermoplasmata archaeon
CCATGATCACGATCACCACCATGACCATGACCACGAGCACCACCACCATCACCACGACGATGACGAGGAGTGCGACTGCCACGGACATGATGACGATGAAAACGAAGAGGAGGAGGCTGAATCGGCGAAAAAGAAGCCCTCCTTCTTGGACAGACTAAGGAGGAAAAAGTGAAATGGCTTATGGAATCTCTATCGACATCGGGACCAGCGGAAGCAGGGCCCACGCTATCGACCTGAGCGACGGGAAGATCCTGTCCACCTCGGTCACCGAATGCCACCCGCTGCCCGGCGCGAACATCATGGACCACCTGACGTTCTGCATCAACGTCGGGACCGATGTGGCGCACAAGATCCTCATCGACACCGAGAACAAGCTGATGAGGACCCTCGGCATCGACCTCAAACAGGTCGAGAGGGTCAGCATCTGCGGCAACCCCATCCAGCTCTCCCTGTTCCAGGGGATCCCCGTGGACGACCTCGCCTTCGCGGGCGAGAACGCCCACAAGGCGAGAGGGATCCAGGCCCAGAAGAGGGACGCGGGGGTGTTCTCCGCGGTGGACGTCGGTCTCGACGTCAAGGACGGCTGCGAGCTCATGGTCCCCCCTGCCATCAGGCACGAGATCGGGGCCGACGCGCTGGCCATGATGTACAAGAGCGGCTTCCTCGACGACAAGAGGAACTGCCTGGTCACCGACTACGGGACGAACGCGGAGATGGCCCTGAAGATCGGGGACGACATCTACACCGGATCCGCCGCCGCGGGTCCCGCCATGGAGGGTCAGTCCATCAGGTGCGGCATGCTCGCCGGACCCGGCGCCATCTCCGACCTGGAGTACGACTTCCAATGGATCACCAAGGTCCTGGACGACGACATCATCCCCAAGGACGGGGACAAGGTGGACTTCGGACTCGAGACGATCACCCCCAACGGGCCCATGCACGGGAAGGCCAAGGGGATCACCGGCACCGGCGTCATCGCGGCGGTCGCCGCCGCCCTCGACCAGCACCTCTGGAAGAAGGGAAAGCTCACCACCAGCGACGGCAAGCTGCACCTGCAGGACGGCGTGTACATCGATTCGCACGACATCTCCGAGGCGCTCAAGGCCATCGGTGCCATGCGCGCCGGCCACTTCACCCTTCTGGAGCACGCCGGGGTCAAGTTCGAGGACATGAGGGTCATGTACATGGCCGGTGCCTCCGGTACCTACGTCGACGCCGTCAAGGCGAGGGACGTCGGTCTTCTCCCCCCGAGCTGCGACACGATCTACCAGTGGGGCAACACGTCCCTGGCCATGGCCACGGACATCCTCAGGGACCCCGAGCTGCTGGACACCCTCCAGGGCATCGCCAACGGCATCAGGGCCAACCACATCATGTTCGCCGGGGACAAGATCTTCGAGCAGATCTACACCCAGGAGCTCGCGGTGTGCGACGAGGGCATGCCCATGGACATGTACAACCAGAACAACGCCATCGCCGGCATCCAGGAGCTCCCCAAGCCCAAGGGCAACCCGGAGGTCCACAGGATGGTCCAGCGCGACATCCCCGACCTGGGAGAGCGCGGACTGTACATCCTCCACGACATCGGCACCCAGCTCCGCGGCCACATGGAGGGCTGCACCGGATGCAAGAAGTGCGAGAGGGAGTGCCCCGAGCACGCGCTCACCGTCACCCCCGACAAGGAGATCGTCGTCGAGACCAAGAACTGCCTCGGAACCGCTTGCTACCGCTGCCAGTTCTCCTGCCCCGACAAGGTCTACAAGTACGACAGGCTCAAGCTCACCATCTGAGCCCAAACAGAGGGTCCCTCCGGGGGCCCTCCCCTTCCATCTTCTATGATCAAAGATATGAGACGCGGGGGCCGTCCCTCGGCGCCGTGCGCCTGAACCTGACCCTCGGATGGCCGATGACGAACACGGAGCGAAGGCCGTGGTCCTCCGGGATATCCGGGAAGAACCCCATGAGCGCATCGTGGTCCTGGGCGTCGGCCATCTGGATCCAGTGCGAGTAGAACCCGCCGAGGCCCATGGCGTACGCCATGATCTCCACGCGGGTCATCGCTATGACCGCGTCCTCCGGCTCACGGGAGAACGCGAGGATCAGCTGGGAGCCCTCCCAGGTGAGTGGGTTGGGGCCCATCGGGAACGGGTCGTCCAGGTAGTCGATGAGCTGACGGATGCGCGGGAGCTCGTCGGCGCGCGGAGCCATTATGGACGCGATATGGCGCATGAACGGGCGGAACTCGGAATCCACTACGGCGAACGCCACGTCCTGTGAGTTCTGCACGGTGGGGACGTTGGAAGCCGCAGAAAGGAGAGTATCGAACTCCTCCCTGGTGACCTTGTCCTGGGTGAACCACCTGACGCTCCTGCGCCTGGCTAGGAGCCTCTGCAGGTCCGAGGGGTCCACCGGGGCCTCCTTCGGGTCGTACTCCCCGGGAACGAAGCCCGGGTGGGAGAGGAGCATCACCGCGCCCTTGGGGCACACCGCGAGGCAGTGCCCACAATCGAAGCACCCCATGCCTCCTCCTGTCTCGACGGGGCGGCCCATCTCCATGCGGATGTTCCCGCGAATGCACACCGATACACATGCCGAGCAGCCGATGCATAGTGCCTCGTCGAAGCGGAGATGGGGCTCCATGGGAAGGAATCATGCCGGGGCCCGATAAAGGTTGGGCCCCGGCGGTTTGCTCGTCAGTTCATGACGTTCTCTTCGCGGAGCTCCTCGAGGATCTCCTTCCTGAGGGAGGTGAACTCCGCGGAAGCACGGTCCCTGGGCCACTCCCAGGGGATGTCGACGATGGACTTGATCGTGGCCGGCCTCTTGGTGAGGACGACGATCCTGTCCGAGAGGTATACCGCCTCGTCGACGGAGTGCGTGATGAAGATGACCGTCTGGTCCGTTTGCGACAGGATGTTGACCAGGTTCTCCTGCATCAGGTTCCTGGTCTGCGCGTCGAGCGCTCCGAACGGCTCGTCCATGAGCAGTACGTCCGGGCTCGTGGCCAGTGCGCGTGCGATGGCCACGCGCTGCTTCATGCCTCCGGACAGCTCGTGGATCCTCGCGTCGGCGAAATCCGTGAGCCCGACCATCCTGAGGAGCTCGTCTGACCTAGTTGCGCGGTCGGCGGACGGCACCCCTGCGATCTCGAGGCCGAACTCGATGTTCTTCCTGACGGACCTCCACGGGAACAGGGCGAAGTCCTGGAAGACCATACCCCTGTCTGGACCGGGGCCCTTGCAGACCCTCCCGTCGATCATGATGGTTCCGGTCGTGGGGTCCAGAAGGCCGGCGATCATCCTGAGCAGCGTGGTCTTGCCGCAACCGGACGGCCCTACGATGGAGATGAGCTCCCCTCTCTTGACATCGAGGTTGAAGCCCTCTATGGCGACGGTCTCCGAATCGTCGGTCTTGTAGGTCTTGCCTAGGTCGCGGATGGAGATCTGGACATCGTCGCCAGGGGACCCGGTCTGCTCCGGGTTCTCGGACACCGCATCCTCGGACACCGTGCCCTCTGGAATCTCTGAATACTCCTCTCCGGTCATTCCATACCCATCCTCCTCGAAACGTACTTGGACACCTGCTCGGCGACACCAGTGGTCAGCAGTCCGAGGACGGCGACCACGATGAGTCCGGCGAAGGCGTAGTCCCAATAGAAGTTCTGGGCCATCGAGTAGATGAAGAACCCGAGTCCTCCCAGGGACGTGGCGTAGATCTCCGCCGCGACGATACACATCCACCCGACACCCAAAGCGGTCTTCAGACCGTTGAGGACGTACGGGACGGAAGAGGGAAGGACGATCTTGTAGAATATCTGCCACCTGTTCGCTCCGAGGGTCTTCGAGGCGTCGATCCAGCTGGAGTCGATCCTCTGGACGCCGAAGATCGTGCTGGTCAGTATGGGGAAGAGCATTCCCATGAAGACGACCAGCGCGGGGCCCCAGGTGTATCCGAGGGCCTTGGTGGCGATGAAGATGGGAGCCCATGCGATGGGTGCGATCGGCCTGAGGACCTCGATCACCGGCATGGCGAGCTCCCTGAGGGGTTTGACGTAGCCCAGGAGGAGACCGAGCGGAATCGCCACGATCAGGGCCAGGGCCGTTCCCTTGCCGAAGGTCCTCAGACTCGAGCTGACCTCCGTCCAAAGGGTCAAATGGTTGATGGGATCGCCGTTCTGAATCAGGGATATGAGCGCGTCGAACGTGTCCAGCGGCTGAGGGATGGTCTCGAAGTACCCCCACTCGGCCACAAGCCACCAGACCAGGACGAACAGCAGCAGCGATATTACCACTATTATCCCGGACCTGATCCATCTCTGGATCCGGTTGTGCTCGTCGTATTTGAAGTTCAGAACGGCTATGTTTGTCACCTTCCTTTTCAGGCCTTGATATCGCCGTTGTTCATAGCGTTAATGGTCATCGGGGGAGCTCCGAGGAACCCGATGTCCGCCTCTCCGACGTTGACGGCGTTGTAGACGGTAGGTCCTGCGGACTGGGAGCTCAGGGTGACGTTAATGCCGTACTCGGCGAAGATGCCGAGGGCGATGCCGTAGTGGATGGCGAGCTGGTGGATGTCACCGCCGATGACCGCGACGGTGATGTTGGCGGTCTCGTAGCTGGACTGCTTGGTGTAGTTCAAGGCGGAGGCCATGTAGCTGCTGTCGACGAATGCATCGGCGAGGGCGGAGGCGGAGCTGAATCCGAGGTCGGAGTAGCTGTTCCTCATGGCGCCGGCCTCGTACAGGGAGACGGCCAGCTCGGCGACGTCGTCCTTCAGGTCCGAGAGGGGATCGGAGGAGGTGTTGTCGGCGTAGGTGTAGACCACGAGCTCGAAGGCGGCCTCGATGGCCTCCTTCTTCTGCTCATCGGTGAGTCCGGCCATGGCGACGTTGTCCATGGCGACCTGGATGAGCTGGTCGTACTCCTCTCCGGAGCCGGCGGCGATGACCTCGTTCATCTTCTGGACGGTCTCGACGTAGGCAGCCAGGAAGCGGACGGTCTCATCGGTGTGGGAGGTGATGTACTCGTTGCTGGCACCGATGATGCAGCAGGTGTGCCCGGGGAACATCTCGTTGGTCGTTGCGACCTTGTCGCAGTTGTCCAGGAGGGCAATGGAGTACTGGGGCTCCCACATAATGGCCCCGACCATTGCGGGGGTGGAGTTGAGCGTGGACTCGAAAGACGAATAGGAAGCGACATTCGCGACGTAGTAGAGCGTGTCGGAGCTGGTCGTCTGTCCGGCTACGTAGAGCTGGTAGTTGAGGCCCAGGAGGGTTGCGATCTCACCGAGCTGGATGTACTGGATGGAAGAAGTGGCGGGAACACCGAAGACGCTTCCGGCCCATGCGTCCTTGTTGAAGACGACGTAGCAGCCGTCCTCGCCGAGGTAGTAGCCGCTGGTGGGCTGGGTCGTGGAGATGGTGGCGTAGTCCTCTCCGTTGACTCCTTCTTTCACGAATATTCCGGACCCGTCGGTGTTGACGCGTCCGATGATGGAGGTACCGCTGACGGCATCGGTCTCCTTGTCGCCCCCGCTCATGGAGACGGCAATCGCCACGGCGGCGACGACAACGATGATGACAGCGACAATCGCGTAGATCTTTTTAGATTCCAAGATTGACACCTAACCCGCCGATTTACGGAGATAGAATATAACCTTAATCGGGGAAATTTTCCTATAAAGGATAAATCAACTCCCGTTACTGTCCTTCGGTAAAAACTTACTGGGGGTGCATCCAGCTCCCCCGTCTGGGTCATACTGGGTGTCAATGTTATCCTCGAAAGGATAACCGTCTTGAAAACAATTCCTACTAGGAATAGG
Organism: Thermoplasmata archaeon; assembly: GCA_030539565.1. Lineage (GTDB taxonomy): Archaea > Thermoplasmatota > Thermoplasmata > Methanomassiliicoccales > Methanomethylophilaceae > Methanoprimaticola. The sequence goes on from JAUNYA010000013.1 coordinate 5,821, forward strand.
TAGTTTGAGGGTGGGGCGCGAGGCCCCGGTTTGAAAGGGATCAGACGTCCCTGAAGAGGGTGGCGTACTGCATCCTCTTGGCGCCGAAGTACTCCTTGCAGTACTGGGCGGTGGACTCGGGAGGGAACTCCTTGCAGGAGAACACGTCGATGAACGCCCTGTCGGTGTCCTCGGCGAAGTGCCCCGCGATGCAGGAGGTCTCGATGAGCTGGATGAGGGAGTAACCCTGGACCTTGGGGTCCGCGCCGAACCTGACGGCGATGGGCTCCCCGTACCTCTTCATGTGGATGTGGTCCGCGAGGTCCACAGCGAACTTCTTGATGTACTCGCCATCGCAGATCTTGTCGTGGTCGCAATCGCCTAGATCCACTGCGATGTGAAGGCCCCACTGCTTCTCGTCGTTGTACTTCCTGATTGACTCCTCGTCGGAGAGGAGAGGACCGGAAAACGGGCTCATGCTGTACATTTGATCACCGCGGGTTCTCCCCGCAACGCGTGCATCGGGGTCACCTATTTCAAACTGATTATGCCCCGAAGGGGCATTTGTCGGCAGGGAGTCACATGCGCCGTCCGATGTGTCTCTAGCGGGTCATTTAAAAATCGGTGGGCTCGGAACCCGTAAATACGCCGGCGGGGACTGCGGGGGCATGAACCCTCCCGGAGTGACTTCCAAGGCCGTGTTTTATGACGACGCTTCCGGGACCCCGGAGGCATGCCGATGGACCCGGCCACGCTCGGCAACCTCTTCGAGATCCTGATGCTGCTGGGCTTCGCCTCGGCGTGGCCGTTCAACATCGTCAGGTCGTACCGCGCCGGAACCGCGGTGGGCACCAGCCCCTACTTCATGATCATCATCGAGTTCGCCTACGTGTGCGGCATGCTCAGCAAGGTCGCCGGGGACAACGTGAACTACGTCTTCGCGTTCTACGTGCTGGACTTCGCGCTCGTGGCAATCGGCATCTCGATCTACTTCAGGAACAGGAAGCTGGACAGGATGAACGGCCGCACCACGATCGGGCCTCGCGACTAAGATGCGCGCGTATGCGCGACTATCTAAGAATTAGGTGTGGCATATCTTTTATTAGGCGGACTGTGTTGACGGCGTCCGATGGAATCCTTCGAGGAGATTAGTTCCAAGGCCGAGGCAGGGGACGTGCAGTCCTGCTTCGAGCTAGGGCAGAGGTACGCGCTCGGCGACGGCGTCGGCGCGGATGAGTCTGCCGCCTTCGGTTGGTATGTCCGCGCAGCCAAAGGGGGTCACCCCGGGGCTCAGTTCGTGGTTGGCCACTGCCATGCCTACGGACTGACGGTCCCAGCTGACCCTGCGGAGGGCTGCATGTGGATGTTCCGCGCCTACATGGAGGGCAACGCGGAGGCGAGCAGGTGGCTGTCCGACTACTACCAGTCGCACGAGACGCCAAAGGACAGCGCGGTCTTCGACTACTTCAAGGCCAGGGCCGGCCCCGAGGACCCGGACGCATCGTTCGTCCTGGGCAAGCTCAAGGAGCTGGCCGTCGGCACCGAGTTCGACCCCGCAGGGGCATACGCGGACTTCGATGCCGCCGCGCAGGCGGGACACCTCGCCGCCCGCCAGATGAGGGCCATGTGCGTCCTGAACGGCATGGGCACCGGCCGCGACAGGAACCGCGGCGCGGCCATGCTCCAGGAGCTGGCCGACGCCGGGTACTCGCCGGCAGCGGTGAGCCTCGCCAGGTGCTACGAGTACGGGTACGGCGTCGACAGGGACCGCACGAAGGCCTTCGCGATCTTCCGCGAGCTGGCCTCTGCGGGCGATGCGGAGGGTATGTACAACCTCGGAAGGGCGTACATGGACGGCGTGGGCGTCGAGAAGGACGGACCCATGGCCTACGCGTGGTACTCGGCTGCCGCCGGCAGGGGATCGATCTCCGCCATCTACGGCCTCGCCAGGTGCCACATCGGCGCGGTCGGCACCGAGAAGAACCGCGACCTCGGGCTCAGGCTGCTCGAGGAGGCGGCCCGCTACGGGCAGACCGACGCCATGATCATGCTCGGGCAGCTGAACGCCCGCGGCAAGCAGGTCAAGAAGAACACCCAGACCTCCGCGGTCTGGTTCAAGCTCGCCGCCGACCTCGGGGACGGATACGCCCAGCTGGTCACCGGCGACAACTACTCCAACGGCTCCGGCCTGAAGAAGGACGGCAAGATGGCCATGAGGTACTACCTGATGTCCGCCGCCCACGGCAACGACGTGGCCTGCTTCAACGTCGGGAACGCGTACGCCCTCGGGCGCGGCGTGCCCAAGAGCGACGAGCAGGCCTTCATCTGGCTGAACAGGGCCGCTGAGGACAACTACAGGAAGGCCCAGTACTCCGTCGCCGAGGCGTACGCCAGGGGGCGCGGCGTCCAGAAGAACACCGCCAAGTCCTTCGCCATCCACAGGCAGCTGGCGGAGAACGGCTTCACCAAGTCGCAGTACCACGTGGCGTACGGCTACATGGAGGGCGAGGGCACCGAGAAGGACCCCGTCGCCGCCTACGGCTGGTTCGTGAAGGGAGCGGAGATGGACGACCCCATCTGCCTGTACTACGCCGGATACTGCTGCCAGAACGCCCTCGGTACCGAGAAGGACATGGAGAAGGCCATCGAGTGGTACACCCGCGCGGCCCAGCTCGGGCACATCATGTCCAGGGAGATCGTCGAGAGGGAGACCGGCCAGAAGATCAAGGCCGTCGAGAAGGAGTCCCCGTTCCAGGCCTATCTCAGGTCCGCCGAGAAGGGCGACTCCGACGCGATGTTCCTGGTCGGACGCTGCTACATGGACGGAGTCGGCACCGAGAAGGACGCCGACAAGGGAGTCGAGTGGCTCAGGAAGGCCGCCGACAAGGGCAACGCGGCCGCCAAGCGCATGGTCGCGCAGCTCGGCAAGCAGTGAGAAACCTTGGCGGGGGAGACCCCGCCGTTTTTTCTTGTTTTATTTCCAGGCTCAGAGAGCGAGGACCACTCCAGCCGCCAGAAGGATGAGCATGGAGATGAAGGGCAGGGCGTTGACGATCCTGTCCTGGGTGGAGATCTTGCCAGATTTCTGATCCATGCTCCGTAATCCCGATTTTGGTATTTAACTGGAGTATCCGTCGAAAGAGGATAAGAACAAGGTCGCGTATGGGCCGGGACGTGAGCATAGGGAAGATCGGTGTCATGTTCGTGTGCTACGGCAACATCTGCCGCAGCCCGATGGGGGAGTTCGCTTTCAGGAAGCTCCTCGACGAGGAGGGACTGGCAGACAAATTTGTAGTTGCTTCCTCGGGAACCAGCGGGGAGCACATAGGCGACCCGCCGGACCGCAGGGCGGCCGCCACGCTGAGGGAGCACGGGATCTCGTGCGAGGGCAAGAGGTCCCGCAGGCTCCTGCGCTCCGACTTCCTGGACTACGACTACATGGTCGGCATGGACAGGAGGAACATGGAGTACATCGGCTTCCTCAAGCCCCAGGGCAACGCCTGCGTCACGTCCCTTCTGATGGACTACGCCGGCGGAGGGGAAGTCGCGGACCCCTACTACACGGGAGACTTCGAGACCGCCTACTCGGACATCCGCCGCGGGTGCCGCGGGCTCCTGGACCGCATCCTGGAGGACCACCCGGAGCTGAGGGGATGACCCTAATCCGCGTCTTCGTGTCCATACACGTCCCGAACACGGAGCCGATGGACGCGCTCCGCCGGGATCTGAAGATCGCGGGTGCGAGAGCGTCCCCACTGGAGCAGACGCACATCACGCTGAGGTTCATCGGCGATGTCGATGACTCGAAGGTCAAGAGGATAGAGGACGCCGTCAGGGCGTCCGTCGCCGGGATCGGGCCGTTCCATGCCAGGATCTCCGGGATCGGAGCCTTCCCCAACGAGAAGAGACCGTCGGTCGTCTGGGTGGGGGCCGAGCCGGCGGACATCCTGGGGACCATAGCGGACAACCTGGGGAGGGAGCTCTCCGCCCGCCGCATAGACTACGATTCCAAGCCGTTCAAGGCCCACGTCACACTCGCCAGGTGCAGGGACGGCCTCGGCAGCCGCCGCGTGTTCGAGGACTACGCCGGCACCGCGTTCTCCGAGTTCGATTGCACCGAGGTACTCATCATGAAGAGCGTCCTCGGTCCCTCCGGAGCGAAACACACGGTCCTCGCTAAAATCCCGCTGGAAGGCCCTGGTCAACATATCTAAGACCTTCCTGTCAATTATCCGCACGGGCCAGCGCTTATAATCTCGGGCGACGAAAACGTCCCGAGAACCATGCGGACCTCAACAGAGAGACAACAACTGGGAGGCATAGAGGGCCTCCCGATGCAGCTCATGATCGTCATACTCGTGGCGACCATGTGCACGGCGATCATCGTCGGGTGGATGGGGAGCATCGAGACCCCGCACTCGATAGGCAAGCTGGTCTACGACGACCCCGTCGAGGCCGAGGGGAACACGATAGGCGACATCGAGATAACCGTCCTGGACAACGAGGGCAACCTGCTGGAGGGCGCCACCGTAGTGCTCGGCGGGAGCCTGAACGTGAAGATGGACGGCGGGACGGCGTACGCGGTCACCGATTCGAACGGTGTCGCAAGCTTCACGGGACTGACGATTAGCTACTACGGCAGCGCGTCGACCGGCGTGATTTCCATAGACGTCACCAAGGCGGGCTACACCTACGCCGGGAACTACGAGATCCTGGTGATACTGTGATGGGCATGCCGCTGAAGATCGCCATCGCGATGCTCGTCATCGTCACCATGACGCCGCTCGTGATGGGGATGGTGGACAACGCCGAGACGTCCATGTCGTCCGTCGAGGCCGAAGGTGAGGCGGAGGAGCTCGTCGAGGCGATTGCCCGCGCCTACTACGGCGGAGTCGGCTGCGAGGAGTCCGTCGAGGTGTCCCTGCCCGACGGCGAGTCCATCGAGGTCGGAGGGGACGGGGCGTACCGGTACGTGGTCAGGATACTGGAGGGCGAGGTCGAGATCGGAAGGATCCACCTCAACACGCCGTCCGTTCCGGTGCTGTCCGGGACGCTCAGGATAACCGGCGACTGCACCGTGACAGTCACATGCGTGAGCGTCGACGGCGTCTACGGGGTGAGCGTCGCGGTATGATCGAGTTCACCCTGTCCAGGGCGGTGCTGTGCGCCTGCGCGGTGACGATACTCGGAGCAGCCATAGGCTACGGCATCGCATACCTGGACGGAACGGAGTCGGACATGACCGACGACCTCGCCGATTCCGTGGCGGACCTGCTGGACCGCTTCCAGGAGTCCGTCCTGTACGAGCTCACGCTCGTCGGGACGGACCTCATACCGGACGAAGGGCAGGTGGTGACCGTGGAGAACGGCGTGGTCACGGTGACGCACGGGGACAAGGTGTCGAGGGCGTGGACCTCGTACGAAGGAAGCTTCACGCTCGAACGGTCCGGCCAGGTGACCCTGACGAAGGACCTCGGTTCCCGAACGTCTCCGCGATGTGCCTGACGGCGCCGGTGAACGCGTCGATCTCCTCGACGGTGTTGTAGATGTACGTGGATGCGCGGGCGCTCCCGTCGATGCCGCGGGACACGTAGAACGGATGGGCGCAGTGCATGCCGGAGCGGATCATGATGCCGGCCATGCTGTCGAGCATCATGCCGATGTCGTGGGCCCCCAGGCCGTCGATGTTGAACGAGAAGACGCTGCCCCTGAGGGACGGCTCCTCGGGACCCACCACGTGCAGGCCCCTGACGTCCTCCAGGCCGGAGAATATCCTCTCCATGAGCATGGTGTCCCACCTCTCGACCTCCTCCATGCCGACGGCCGACAGATAGTCTATGGCGGCCTTCGTCCCGATGATGCCGGCGTAGTCGTGGAGGCCGGCCTCGAACCTGTCCGGGATCGGAGCGAGGTTGACCGAGTCGTACGTGGCGAGACCCACGGTCCCTCCCCCCAGCGAGAGCGGGCGGAGGTTCTCGAGGACCTCGCGCTTGCCGTACATGACGCCCATGCCCGAGGGGCCGAGCATCTTGTGGATGGACATGCAGTAGATGTCCGCGTCGAGCCTGTCGAGGTTCACGGGGATGTGCGGTGCGGACTGGGCGCCGTCGACGACGAGGATCGCGCCGTAATCGTGGGCCACCTCGGCTACCGCCCTGATGGGGACGGTGCATCCAGTGACGTTGCTGGAGTGCTGGACGGAGACCACCTTGACCCTATGGTCCATGCAGGACAGGAAGGACTCCATGTCGAACCTGCCCTCCGGCGTCGAGCGGGCTATGCGCCTCTCCACGCCCATGTTCTCCGACAGCCTGAGCCACGGGACGTGGTTGGAGTTGTGCTCGGTGTCCGTGGTGACCACCACGTCCCCCTTCCCCAGCCCCAGGCCGTAGGCGGCTGTGTTCAATCCTTCGGTGCAGTTGCGGGTGAAGACGTAGCAGTCCGGCTCCTTCGTTCCGAAGAACCTCGCCAGCGCCTCCCTGGACTCGTCCATGGCTATGGAGACGCGGGTCGCCATCGAATGGACGCTGCGGCCGCCGCATGCGGGGTATCCCTCGTAGTACTCCGTGATGGCACGGATGACGCTGTCGGGCCTGAGGGACTGGCATGCGCTGTCGAGGTAGATGCCCTGGCCCCCGCGGATCGTCGGGAAGTCGCTGCGGATCGATTCCACGTCCATGGACGCCGTGATGCCGTCCCCCGATATCAACTGCGCGCCCGCGACAAGGTTATTATAAACGTGCCCAGCATCCGTTCGGACATGGTTTCCCTGAGGACCGATGTCGGGACAGTCGCCCTGGACAGGCCGGGCATGGTTGCGTCCGGCATCATGGACGAGACCGGGCCTTCCCTGGCCCGCATGATCGAATGCGGATGCGGCGCCGTCGTCACCAAGTCCGTCGGACTCGAGCCCAACGCGGGGCACGCCAACCCGTGCTTCACCGAGGTCCCCGGGGGATACGTCAACGCCATGGGCCTCCCCAATCCCGGCATCGAGCTCTTCGCCGAGGAGATGGAGGTCGCCGTGAAGGCCGGCAAGGTCGTCGGATCCATCTACGGCGCTTCGCCCGAGGACTTCTCGAAGCTCGCTGGAAGGATGGAGGACTACGGCGCCTGTGCGGTCGAGCTCAACCTCTCCTGCCCCCACGCCAAGGGCTACGGCATGGAGGTCGGGACGGACCCCGCTATGGTCCGCGCCATCGTCGGTGCGGTGAAGTCCTCGGTTTCGATTCCCGTATGGGCCAAGCTCACCCCGAACACGCACATCCTCCAGGACATCGGGAGGGCGGTGCAGGACGCCGGCGGCGACGCGGTCGTGGCGATCAACACGCTGAAGGCTATGGTCATCGAGCCCGAGTTCGCCAGGCCCCTCCTGAGCAACAGGTTCGGCGGCCTTTCCGGACAGGGCGTCAGGCCCGTCGGGGTCAGGGCCATCTACGATCTCAGGACGGTACTGGACATCCCCCTCGTGGGGGTCGGCGGCATATACGACTGGAGGGACGCCGCCCAGTACATCATGGCCGGCGCGTCCGCGTTCCAGATCGGGAGCGCCGTGGGCTCCGTGGGCCCGGAGGTCTTCTCCCAGGTCAACAAAGGACTCGAGGAGTTCATGAAGGACTACGGCTACGATTCCATTTCCTCGATGGTGGGTGCTGCGCATGAGTGACGTCGTGAGGATCGCGAAGGTCGTGGACGAGTGCTACGACACCAAGACGTTCGAGTTCGAGTGGGACGCCGAGACCAGGCCCGGCCAGTTCGTCATGGTCTGGATCCCCGGGATCGACGAGATCCCCATGTCCATCTCCGGGATGGACGGCAACAGGAAGAGCATCACCGTCAAGGCCATCGGCGAGGCCACCCGCGCCATCCACCGGCTGAAGGAGGGCGACCGCCTCAGGATACGCGGGCCCTACGGCAACGGCTTCGACCTCACCAGGGGCGAGCTCCTGATCATCGGCGGCGGAGTGGGGACCGCGGCCATCATGCCGGCCGTCAAGGCCACCGGGGCGGACACCATCATCGCCGCCCGCTCCGACAGGGACGTCATCATGGACGGCATCGCTTCGAAGGCCGCCAAGAACGTCTGGATCGCCACCGACGACGGCAGCCGCGGGTTCCACGGCAACGCCGTCCAGCTCATGAAGGAGAGGGTCGCGGAGAAGCGCTACGACTGCGTCCTGGCCTGCGGGCCGGAGGTCATGCTCTGGTTCACGTACAAGGCCTGCCAGGAGCTCGGGCTCGACTGCCAGCTCTCCCTGGAGCGCTACATGAAGTGCGGAGCCGGGGTCTGCGGATGCTGCGTCATGGACGACGCCAGGGTCTGCAGGGACGGCCCCGTGTTCGACTCGTCGCAGATCGCGAGGCTCTCGGAGTTCGGAGTGAGCAAGAGGGACGAGTGCGGGCGCCTGGTCAAGTTCAGGCCATGACGCAGGCGAACCACATCACGGTGGTCCACGGCAACCTCACGGTGGACGTCCCCCGGCGCATATTCAAAGGGCCGGAGTGCGAGATCGACGAGGCCGAGGCGGCCCCGTTCCGCAGCATGGTCCGCGGCAGGTACCCGTGGCTTACCGAGAGCTCGGTCGACGTCCTGATGGCCAAGGCCCGCAAGGAGATGATCCGCGTCAGGGACGAGGAGACCAAGGGCAAGAGCCACAGCAGGAACCTCGCCGAGCAGGGGAAGCTGGACCAGGCCATCGCCCACATGAGACTCCACATCGAGATGGATCCCGACGACGCGGACTCGTGGTACGCTCTTGGGGAACTCCTGTGCAAGGCGGGCGACGCCGAAGAGGGGTACAAGGCCCTGAACCACGGCAGGGAACTGGCGCTCAATTCCCAGAAGAGGAGAAAAGGTCGTTGATCGCCGAGACGACCTCGGGCACGGTGGCGCCCCACGGCACGCGCACCACATCGCCGTCCAGCTCGTGGCCCTGCTTGACCTTGCAGCACTTCACGATCGACTTCTCGCCCGGGACCGTGTGGTCCGCCGGGCACACGTTTATGAACGGCACCTCGCGGCCGTACAGCTCCAGGTAGATCCTGTGGGACAGGTGACATCCTATGAGCGTGACATCGTCCTCCAGCTCCGGGGCGTCGTCCAGGAAGTAGAACGGTATCGACGCCTCCAGGTGCGACACCCTGCACGGGAACATGACCGCCGGGGTCTCGACCTCGGGAACCTTGGAGGCCATGTCGATTATCCTCTCGCGGACGACGATCGGAAGCTCCACGAATCCCGATGCGAGCGCCATCCTCACCAGCACGCCGAGCTTCGACGGCGAAGGCGGGACGTTGTCCACCACCGTGAGCACCAGAGGCTCCAGGCCCTTCACGTAGCTGATGTGGGAGAACATCCCGCGGACGACCACGGCCTTTCCGAGATGCTTGGACTGGAGCTCGGCCATGGCCGGCAGGTTGAGCACATCGAGGTTCGGATCCTCCACGAAGACCGTGTCCTCCGGCAGGGAGACAATGGAGTACCCGTCCAGCTCCCTGAACAGGCCCTTACCGTCCCTCTTCCTCAGCTCCACGACGGCGAACTCGTCGCCGCTCTTCAGGACGAGGGCGTCCGTGCGCACGTAGGACCTCCATCCGTCCATGAGGCGGGCTATGGAATCCTCGTCCAGAGGGAAGCCCACCTCGTGCATGGAGACGTCCTTGCAGTGCATCGCATCCGTATCCAGACGGGCATATTTCAACCCCGTGAAGGCGACGGTGTCCATATCGTTTTATAGAGGAAATCAATCAGGAGACTTAGGTCGGGGTACCACAGCGGCCATGGGGTGGACTGCAGATCCATTTATGGGGGTTCGACTCCCTCCCCCGACTCCATACCTTTTGAAAATCGCATCCGGCGGACGACCGTCTCGGGAAAAGGGCGGAATTGGTTTGCGGGAAATGGTTTCCGGGGAGCTCACTCCTCGTCGTCCTCGTCCAGGTAGTTGCGGATGATGAACTCGTCCGCGGTCTCCCCGAACGCCTCGACCAGCGCGGCGTCCTCGACGAACAGCCCGTAGGGCGTGCCGTCGTACATCACGTAGATCGAGCATCCGATGGGTTCGCCCTCGTACTCCTTCTCCAGGAAGTCCTCGAACTCGTCGTTGCGGTCGTCGATCAGGTCGAGGATCTCGTCCTCGCGCTCCTCCTCGAACAGCTCCGACAGGGGGTACTCGTCGGGGTCGATGAAGTAGTCGTCGAAGTCGGGGTAGTCGTACTGCACCAGCATGACCCTGGCTCCCACCGCGGCGGCGAACGCCGTCAGGGAGTCGAAGTCGTTGGCGCCCACGATCGCGGGGCCCTCCATCCACTCCAGGTCCCCGGTGACCTCGAACACGGGGATGGCGGCTGCGCTCCTGATGTCCTCCAGACTGGGTATGGGACTCTCGCTCATGCCTCCCGTATCCACCCCTGCCCGTATAATACTGGCTACCGTCCCGGTCAATGGCCGGAAATTGCGCTTCACTGTCGTTGATTGAAAACATTTATAAATGCTATTTAAATAGCCCCGGACAGGTGAATAGATGGCCAAGATGAACATCGAGAATGTGGTCGCCTCGACCTACCTCGGACAGGAGCTCGACCTGAACAAAATCGAGGACGCTCTGGAGGGCGCCGAGTACAACCCCCAGCAGTTCCCCGGTCTCGTCTACAGGCTCAAGGAGCCCAAGACCGCAACGCTCATTTTCAGGAGCGGCAAGGTCGTCTGTACGGGTGCGAAGTGCCGCGATGACGTCAAGGTCGCCATCTCGAAGGTCGCCAAGGACCTGGAGAAGGCCGATGTGCACATCACCATCGAGCCCAAGATCGAGGTCCAGAACATCGTCGCCTCCTCCGACCTGGAGCAGGAGATCAACCTCAACACCGTCGCGATCACCCTCGGTCTGGAGAAGGTCGAGTACGAGCCCGAGCAGTTCCCCGGCCTCGTCTACAGGCTGGACGACCCCAAGGTCGTCGTCCTGCTGTTCGGCTCCGGCAAGATGGTCTGCACCGGCGCGAAGGTCCCCGAGGACGTCACCCGCGCGGTCGACAAGATCGCCGCGGAGCTCAGGGCGGCCAGCCTGATGAGCTGATCGGAGGGCGCCGGGAGGCGCCTTCCCCACAAACACCATTCCCGCTTCTCACGAATTCTCCAGGTAGTAGTCGGTGAGGAAGTCCGTCATCTCGCCGAACAGTGCTATCTGCTCCCTGGTGTACTTCTCGGACAGGACGCCCTCCACGTCGTCGAGGAGGCCGTAGAAATCCCTCAGATAGGCCTCGATGTCCCCGGACACCGTGAGTATCTGGACGCGGCCGTCGGTCTCGCTGCGGGTGCGGACGACCACTCCCGATGACTCCAGGCGGTTGAGCCTCGTGGTGACGGCGGAGCGCGCTATTCCGAGCGTGTCGGCCAGGTAGGACGCGGTGCATCCCGGGGTGAGGTATATCAGCTCCAGGTAGAGGAGGTCCTGGTAGGACAGCGAGTTGCCGAGACGCTCGGGCACGGCGCGGAGGTCACCCTTGAGCGACTCCACGAACTGCCTACGGAGGATCTCGGATACTTCCATGAGGGCCCCTAGATGATTCTGATTTTATAATCATATCCGTTAAATAGTTCTGATTCTATAACTATCTCCGTGACCGTCGACGACCGTATGGCGGATGTGACCACGTCCCGCGCGATGCTGCGCTTCGCCCTTCCCACGATAATCGTGATGGTCTGCATCTCGTCCTACAACATCATGGACGGCGCCATCGTGTCGAACATGATCGGCACCGACGCTCTCGCCGGGCTGAACATAGTCATGCCCGCGGCGTCGCTCTTCACGGCGTTCGGCTTCATGTTCGCCACCGGAGGCTCCGCCTATGTGGCGAAGGAACTGGGCGAGGGGAGGCTGGAGAAGGCGAAGAGGGACTTCACCGGCATCACGATCATCGGCGTGCTGATAGCGTTCGCGGCGATGGCCGTCCTGGAGATATGGCTGGACGAGATCGTGTCCCTCATGGGCGCCGACGAGGTGCTGCACGGCTACGCCGCCGAGTACCTCGGTGCGCTGGCCTGGTTCGCCCCGATAATAGTGCTGCAGTTCATCTTCATGCAGTTCCTGATCGTCGCGGGAAGACCCGGGCTCTCCCTCGCGGGATCGGTGCTCAGCGGTCTGACGAACATCGTGCTCGACGTGGTGTTCATCGACATGGGGATGGGCATGGCCGGCGCCGCGGTGGCATCGGGGATCGGCTCGGTAATGGCGTTCTCCGTCGCGGTGGTGTACTTCGTCCTGAGGAGGGACTCGCCTGTGCGCTTCGCCAGACCCTCGTTCGAGAGGGGGATGGTGGTAAAGGTCTGCTCCAACGGGGCGTCCGAGATGGTCACAGAGCTCTCCGGGTCGATCACCACGCTGCTGTTCAACCTGACCATGATGGCCTACCTCGGAGCCGCGGGGGTCTCGTCGATAACGATCATCATGTACGTCCAGTTCCTGGCGATCGCGGTCATCCTGGGGTACTCTATGGGAGTGGCCCCGCTGATGTCCTACAACCTCGGCGCGGAGAGGCACGACGTGATGAACACCCTGTTCCGCACCAGCCTGAGGCTCGTCTGTGCGGTGTCCCTGACGATATTCGTCCTGATGGAGCTGTTCGGCTGGGCCGTCGTCGGCGTGTTCGCAGGGGGCTCGCAGGAGGTAACGGACATAGCGACGAGAGGCGCGATGATACACTCGATCGCGTACCTGTTCATGGGCTTCAACTGCTACGTGTCCTCGCTGTTCACGTCGCTCAACAACGGGCTGCTGTCGGCGCTGGTGTCGTTCATCAGGGGGCTGTGCCTGCTGGCGCCGATGATAGTGCTCCTGCCGATGGTGCTGGGGACGGACGGCATATGGCTGGCCGTTCCCGTCACGGAGGTGGTCACCGTCTTCGTGTCGCTGTACTTCACGCTGAGGATGGGCCCCAGGTACGGGTACCTGGGGAGAAGCCCCGTCACATCTTCTTGAAGCCGCGGAAGATCCACTGCGTGATGGATTTGGTGCCGTACTTGAGGGTCTCCTTCGCGTGACGGCTGTGGCTGCAGACGATGGGCGCCTCGTTGGCCATGATGTAGGCGACGACCTCCTGCCACGTCTTCAGCGTGTCCGGGAGCTCCACGTAGCCCTCGCCTATATGACGGGGCGTGTGCGCATCGCTTCCAGCGGTCATCGGCTTGCCGACCCTCTTGGCCAGCGCCTCGGACCTGCGGTTCGCGGCCGGCACGGAGCGCCCGTTCCTGGCCTCGATGCCGTCGAAGGGGTACGCGAGGGTGTTCTTCTCTCCGAGGCCGGACCACCACCTGTAGGGGTGGGCTGCGAACGCGTATCCCCCTGCCTCGTGGATCTTGTCGATCGTCTCCTGGATGGACAGGTCGCGGGGGATCAGCCTGTCGATCCCCAGCGCGACTATGTGGCCCTCGGCGGAGGAGACCTCCTCCGCCGGTATGATGATGACCCTGCCGTTGTCCTTCAGCAGGTCGTAGGCCTTGAACTCGTTGTGGTCCGTCACCGCGATGCATCCGATCCCCAGGCGCTCCGCGTAGTCGAGGAGCTCCTCCAGGGTCGTCTTCCCGTCCTTGGAGAACAGGGTGTGCACGTGCAGGTCGGCCTTCATCTCACAGCGGCTCCGTCGGTGAAGTCCAGCGAGTCCACCGTGATGTAGCATCCCTTGCCGTCGCCCATGGGGACCCTCTGGTCGCCGTCGTAGACGAACGCGGCCGCGGCGGGGCATCCCTCCGGCGCGTCGGCTCCCAGGACCTTCCCGCCCTGGAGCTTGCCCACCTTGATCGTGACCTTCTCGCAGTGCTTGACCTCGATCCTCGAGGAGGACGCCTCCAGGCCGCAGTTGATCTGCGTCCCGTCCGGCACGTCGGATGAGGGCTTCAGCAGGAGGACCGCGTTGCCTCCGAGGTCCTCGTCGTCCAGCGCCATCAGCATGCCGTCGGACTTGACGCCGCGGAACTTGGCGGGCTTGAGGTTGGAGATGACCAGCAGCCTCCTGTTCTCCATCTGCTCCCTGGGATAGATGGACTTGAGGTTGGTGACGATCTGCCTGGGCTCCTCTTCACCGAGGTTGACCTTCAGCACGTACAGCTTCTCGGCGTCGGGGTGGTCGCCCACTTCAACGACCGTGCCGACGCGGATGTCCATCCTGCGGAAGTCCGCGAACAGTCCGGCGGGGGCGGCCTCCTGGGCCTTCGGCTGCTCCTTCTGCTTGCACTCCTTGGTCTCTTCCTGCTCCTTCACGGGCTCAACCTTCCTGTAAACGGGCACGGGCTCCAGGAGCTCCTGTCCCGCCGGGAGGGGCTTCAGCGCCTCGTCCAGGCCGGCCTCCTCGAGGCTTCCCGTGTACCCCATGTATCTCCAGATGGACTCCGAGGACTTCGGCATGTACGGCCACATCATGACGCACAGCGCCTTGGCGATGCGGAGGGCGGAGTTCATCTTCCTCCCGCAGGCCTCCTTGTCCTCCTTGACGAGGGCCCAGGGCTTGACGGCGTCGAAGAACCTGTTCCCGTAGCGGGCCAGCTCCAGGGCCGCCTTTATCCCTCTCTTGAGGTCGCAGACGGACAGGAGGGACCTGTACTCCTCCAGGGTCCTGGCGATCTCCGCCTCCACCTCGGGATCGTCCCCGCCTGCGGGGATGGACCCGAAGTTCTTCCTGGTGAAGCTGAGGCACCTGTGGTAGTAGTTGCCCAGCGTGGCGACCAGGTCGTTGTTGATCTTCGTGTCGAGGTCATCCCACGTGAACTCGGTGTCGTGGGTGTCCGGCATGTTCACCGATAGGTAGAAGCGTATCGCGTCCGCGTCGTAGCGGGTGAGCACGCTGGGGATGTCGATGGGCCCCTTGCTGCGGCTCTTGGACAGCTTACCGCCGCTGATCATCAGGTACTCGTTGGCCGGGATGTCGTACGGCAGGTCGAGGCCGTCCCCCGCGCCCATGAGGATGGCGGGCCAGATGATCGAGTGGAAGGGGATGTTGTCCTTCCCGATGAAGTAGTAGTGCCTCGCCTCGGGATCCTTCCAGAACGCCTCCCAGTAATCGGGCTTGCCGATCATCCTGGAGTACTCCACGGACGACGAGAGGTACCCGATGACGGCCTCGAACCAGACGTAGATGACCTTGTCGTCCCAGCCCTCCACGGGGATGGGCACCCCCCAGGACATGTCCCTGGTGATGGCCCTGTCGTTGAGGCCGCCCTCCAGCCAGTTCTGGGTGAACGCCTTAACGTTCGACCTCCAGTAGTCCTTGGTGTCCAGGTACTGCATCAGCGGCTCCCTGAAGGCGCTGAGCCTCAGGAAGAAGTGCTCCGAGGCGCGGATCTGGGGGGTCGCGCCGCACAGGGTGCAGTACGGCTTCAGGAGATCGCCGGGCTCGAAGGTGGTGCCGCAGGCGTCGCACTGGTCGCTCCTCGTCTTCTCGGCGCCGCATTTGGGGCAGACGCCCTCGACGTAGCGGTCGGGGAGGAACCTGGAGCACTGGGGGCAGTAGTACTGGTAGGTCTGACCGGTGTAGATGTAGCCCTTGTCCTTCAGGAGCGTGAACAGGTACTGGGTGACCTCGAAGTGGGTGGGGCAGTGGGTCTTGTTGAAGAGCGAGTACTCTATCCCCATGTCCTCGATGGCCTTCTTGTTGATGAGGTGGTACTTGTCCGCGTACTCTTCCGGCGTCATGCCCGCCTTCTCGGCGGAGACGGTGATGGGCGTGCCGTGCTGGTCGGATCCGCCGACCATGAGCACCTCGTTCCCGATGAGGCGGTTGTACCTGCTGAAGATGTCGGCCGGCAGGAGGGAACCCGCCAGGTGGCCGAGATGGATCGTGCCGTTTGCGTAGGGCCAAGCTACGTTCACTACTACCTTGGACATTGTAACAGGCCCCCCGAGGGCTCACGCCCCATTTATATCCACGCACGTTTAGAAAGTGCGTGCGGGCGCGTCAGGAGGGGACGGCGGGCTACTCCCCGCCCTCCCTGGCGATCGTCCTGCGGAGCACGATGAGCGCGTGTATCCCCATCATCAGGCCGCCGATGATCTCGATGATGGCCATGGCCCACCAGAGCGACGTGAGCGTCCCGAAGATCGCGGCCGCGCCGAAGAACCCTGCGTTGAGCATGATGTTGCGGGCCAGCGAGTTCATCATCGCCCCTCCGGCGCGCTTGATGGCCTGGAGCAGGGCGGAACCCGTGTAGACCATCGACATCACGGGCAGGAACAGCGCGAAGAACAGCAGCATCTCCCGCATGGCTCCGTGCATGTACTGCAGATCCTCCGACGAGGTGAAAACGCTGGCCACCGGGCCGGAGCCCAGGGCGAGCAGGGTGGCGAGGGCCAGCGTCCACACGAACGACGAGACCACGGTGTACCGGTACGCGTCCCGTATCATGTCGAACCGGCGCATGCCGTACTCCGCCGAGCACACGGCGACGAGCGCCCCGCCCATGGCCTGCGCGATGATCAGGATGAAGTTTGCTATCCTCCAGCCGGTGGAGTACAGGCCGACCGCGTCCGTCCCGCCGCACTCGATGACGACGAAGTTCAGGGGGATGTTGAACAGGTACATGATCGACAGCTCCAGGGACTCCGGCCCGCCGACGGACAGGATGTCCCTGGTGATGCGGCGGTTCGGCCTGTAGTCGCGCCTGGCGATGCGGATGTACATGCCCTTCCCGCGGAGGTACCAGTACGAGGCCATGACGCACGATATCACGAAGGCGACCACGGTCGCCCAGGCGGCTCCGGCCACTCCCATGTCCAGAGTGTAGATGAATATCGGGTCGAGAACGATGTTCACAGCGGCGCCGGTCACCTGGATGGCCATGGACTTGCCTGCCGCACCTTCTCCGCGGAGCATCCCGGACATGACACCGCTCAGGATGATGAAGAAGCAGGAGAGGTAGATCGGATAGGCGTAGTCCAGGCACTCCTGCACCATTGACCCTGCGCCCATGAGGTCCATGGAGGCCTCGGCGGTGATGAGGAGGAACGGCGTGAGGATCGCGCTGACGATCACGGCCATCGTCACGCCCTGCGCCGCGGACGCGTTGGCGTCTGCGTGGTTCCCGCTCCCGATGTTCCTGGCGATCGCCGCGGAGACGCCGATCCCCAGGCCGTTGCCGATGCCGATCAGGATCGTGTACACCGGGTAGACGACGCCGAGCGCCGCCAGCGCGGTCCCGCCGAGCGCGGCGACCCACAGGCTGTCCACGATGTTGTTGAGCTGCTGGAAGAAGAGGGCGATCCCGATGGGGATGGCGAGGGCCACGATGCCCTTGCGCTGGTTCCCGGTGAGGGTCCTGGTACCCTTTGTCTCCGCTTCCATCGTCACCCGAACAAGCATCCCTGATATAATCCCGACTGGTCCGCTGGAGATGAATCGCTAGCTTCAGAGAATCGTCCCGCCCTCCCCTACGCAGCAGGCATGAACAACGCGAGACGGTGAGGGCTTGCCGAATTCGGAGATCACTGACTGGATCCCATGAGATGCTGCATGGACCGCAGTGTAAATCATTGTGGGGAGCGGCAGGGAGTCCCCGACCCTCCATGCCGCCAGTGTGTCACCACTTTGCAACAGCGGGGGACCTTCTACCGACGGTCCCGCTTTGATGGGTTTGATTTCCCGTAACGGCCCATCCGGGCGGGCGCGGCCGGCTCGGTGCCGGCACGGAGCTATGAGCCGTCCAGCGACGGCTCCATGCGCCCGCCCCATCCGTCCAGGGGGTAACAGGTTTCCGCGGCACCGCGGAATACGGAGCACGGTGCCGCGGCGGGCGGGACGGGGATCCTGCCCGGAGGGATACACGCGGGCCCTCGGAGAGGGGGGCCCGGGGTTTCAGGAGGCCTGCATCGACACGAAGAGCGATGGGTGATCCGGGCGCCGCAAGGATTCCTGAGCGGCGGGGAATCCCGGACCGTGGGGCCGTCCTCGGAGAAGGACGGCCCGGCCTCCTCTTCACGGGAGCCATACGGAGGGCTCCCCTGAAGCGTCATGGGCCGACGTTCACTTCCTTCTGAAGTACACCGCGGTGAACGACAGCGCCAACGCGGCGGCAGCCGCTCCAGCTGCG